>NZ_JBPQTL010000074.1:0-28267 GCF_051386295.1 Micromonospora sp. URMC 105
GCGGCGTTGCCGGCGACGTCGACGGCGACCACCTGGATCGGGATCCGGGTGCTCGACTTCGGCGCCGTCCCGACCCCGAGCACGTCGACCAGCCCGCCGCCGCCACCGGACGTCGCGGCACCGGTCGTCGGCGGGCTCGACGCCACGCCCACCTCCCTCGAACCCGGCGGCTGTCCCTACGGCAACCGGTCGAGCACCGTCTCCGCGACCGCCCGCGACGACCGGACCAGCGCCGCCGACGTGCGGGTGAGCTTCCGCTACACCCTCGCCGGGGTCACCCGGTCCATCGGCATGACCCACGTCGGGCGGGGCGTCTACCAGGGCACCCTCGGTGACCTGCCGGCGCCGAAGTCGAGCACCCGGATCCCGATCCAGGTGGTCGCCGTCGACGTCGCCGGCAACGCCGCCGACCCGGCCGGGCCGGTGTACGTGTCGCTCTCCTCGTACTGCACCCCGGGCTAGGGGCCGGCCGGTGCGACAGTTCCCGACGAAAGGTGGGCTCCGATGACCAGGCCGGGGGAGCGGGGCGGGCCGCCGCCGGGAGACGGCGAACCCACCGTCCACCTGGACGCGAGCGGGCGTCCGGGTGCGGCCGACCACACCGTGGACCTGGACCGGACCGTGAGCCTCGACCACACCGTCGACCTCGATCGGACGGCGAACCTGGACCGCACGGTGAACCTCGACCGCACGGTGAACCTCGACCGGACGGTGAACCTGGACCACACCGTCAGCCTGGACCGGACCGTTCACCTCGGGGCCGCCGATGAGACCGTTCACTTCGGGGCCACCGACGAGACCGTCCACCTCGGAACGACCGGCCGGACCGGGCACCTCGACGCGGCCGGGCCCACGTACCTGGACGCCACCGGCACCCGCACCGGTGAGGCGGCGACCGGCTCGGCGAGCACGGGCACCCTGGCCACCGGCCGGGGCGTACCGTTGCCGGCCGGGCCGGCCGGGGCGGGCGGTGAGGTCCGGTTCGGGCCCGGGGTGCCCGCGACGCCGCCCGCCGCGCCGGCCTGGCCGGCGGCGTCGGCGCCGCGGCGCCGGCGGCCGCTCTGGCGGCGGGTGGTCTCGGTGCTCTCCGCCCTGCTCACCGTCGCGCTGGTCGCCGTCGTCGGCTTCTACCTGTGGCAGCGGCTGGACCCGTTGGAAATCAGCGAGGTGAGCGTGGCGGTGCCGCAGCCGGCCGGTGACCGGTGCGACGTCACCGTCGACGTGGTGGCCACGGTGCGGACCAACGGCCGTTCCGGAGTGATCGAGTACCAGTGGCTGCGCTCCGGCTCTCCGCCCGGGGCACTGCTGCGCGAGCGGGTCGGCTGGGGCCAGCGCACCGTCACCCTGCCCTTGAAATGGGCGTTCAACGGGGTCGGCAGCACCACCGAGACGGCCACCGTCAACATCGTCTCCCCGTCGCCGCGGCAGGCCCGCGCGGAGGTGAGCTACGCCTGCCGGGGTGCCTGACGCACGTTTCCGCGACGGCCGGTCGGGGTAGGTCCGGGCCGACCGACCTGACGGACCGTTGTGGAGGGCAGCTGTGAAAGACAACTTCGGCGACGCGGTGGGTGACGCCCTGCGCGCGGTGATGCTCTTCCTGCCCAAGGCGGTCGCCTTCGTGGCGATCCTGGTGGTGGGGTGGCTGATCGCCAAGGCCGTGCTGAAGATCGTGGACAAGGTTCTGGAGCGGGTTCACTTCGACCGGGCCGTCGAGCGGGGCGGCGTCAAGACCGCGCTGGCCCGGTCGAAGTACGACGCCAGCGACATCGTCGCCAAGCTCGCCTACTACGGGGTCCTGCTGGTCACCCTGCAGCTGGCCTTCGGCATCTGGGGCCCGAACCCGATCTCCGACCTGATCGCCGGCGTCATCGCGTGGCTGCCCCGCGCCTTCGTCGCGATCGTCATCGTGGTGGTCGCCGCGGCCATCGCCAACGCCGTCAAGGACATCATCTCCAGCGCCCTCGGTGGCCTGTCCTACGGCCGGGTGCTGGCCACCATCGCCTCGGTGTTCATCCTCGGCCTGGGTATCATCGCCGCGCTCAACCAGATCGGCGTCGCCACCGCGGTCACCACCCCGGTGCTGATCGCCGTGCTGGCCACCGTCGGCGGCATCCTGGTCGTCGGCGTCGGCGGCGGCCTGGTCCGGCCGATGCAGAGCCGCTGGGAGAACTGGCTGAGCCGCGCCGAGGAGGAGTCGCGGCTCATCGCCACGCACGCCCGGGCGTACCAGGCCGGCAAGCGGGACGGGCAGGCCAACCTCGCCACGCCGGTCACCGGGTACGGCGATTCCGAGCCGACCCAGGTGGTGCCCCGCAACGACGACGCCGACCGCACCCAGGTGGTGCCCCGCAACGACGACGTGGACCGCACCCAGGTGGTCTCCTACGACGAGGCGGACCTGACCCAGCCGGTCGGCCCGTACGCCGGGTCGGAGGCGACCCGGCCGACGGCGCCCCGGCAGGCCACCGCCACCCACGACGAGCCGGCGCCGGTCGACAACGAGGCCACCATGGTGATCCCGCCGGCCGACGGCGGCGCGTCCCGCCGCTGACCGCACGACCACCGACCGGGGTGGGGCCCGCACGGGTCCCGCCCCGGTCCGTGTCCGCCCGCCGAACCCGATCGCCAGGTCGGCCGCCGACGGCTAGCATTCGCGCATGACCTGGCGATGTTGATCCGTAACTGAAGGCCGTACCCGCGGACCACCCCGGACGCCCACCCCCCGCGTCCGCCCGGTCCCGTGGAAAGGCCCTCATGACCCTCACCACCGCATCCGTGCCCGAGGTCCGCCGCCTGGCGGCCACCCTCTACGGGTACGCGTTCTTCCAGGACTTCGTCCTGCTCTACCCGGTCTACGCGCTGCTGTTCAGCGACACCGGCCTGTCGATCGGCCAGATCTCCTCGCTCTTCGTCATCTGGTCGGCGACCAGCATCCTGCTGGAGGTGCCCTCCGGAGCGTGGGCCGACGCGGTCTCCCGCCGGCTGCTGCTCTGCCTCGCGCCGCTGCTCGCCGGCGCCGGCTTCGCAATCTGGGTGCTGGCCCCGTCCTACCCGGCGTTCGCCCTCGGCTTCGTCCTCTGGGGTGCCGGCGGCGCGCTCGGCTCCGGCGCCCTGGAGGCGCTGGTCTTCACCGAGCTCGACCGCCTCGGCGCGGCCGGCCGCTACGCCCGCATCATGGGCCGCGCGCGGACCGCGGGGGTGCTCGGCGGACTCGCCTCGATCGGCCTGGCCGGGCCGGTGCTCGCCGCCGGCGGCTATCCGGCCGTCGGCGCGGCGAGCGTGCTGGCCGGCGGGCTCGCCGCCGCCGTCGCCACCCGCTTTCCGGAACACCTCCCGGCGGCCGCCGCGCCGGAGCCGGCGGCGGGCGACGAGGAGCGGGGCTGGGCGGCGACCCTGCGCGCCGGCCTCGCCGAGGCCCGGGCCGATCCCCGGGTACGCGCGGCGGTGCTGCTGGTCCCGGCGGTGACCGCCGTGTGGGGCGCCCTCGACGAGTACACGCCGCTGCTGGCTCGGGACACCGGCGTCGCCGGGTCGACGGTGCCGCTGCTGCTCCTGCTCGTCTGGGGCGGGGTGACCGTGGGCGGCCTGCTCGCCGCACCGGCCGAACGGCTGCGCACCCGTGGCTACGCCGCGCTGCTCGCGGTGGCCGCGGTCGCGCTCGCCGTCGGGACGGGGCTGCGCCACCCCCTCGGGTTCGTGCTGGTCGGCGTCGCGTTCTGCGCCTTCCAGCTGGCCACGGTGCTGGCCGACGCCCGGCTCCAGGCGCGCATCACCGGGCCGAGCCGGGCCACCGTCACCTCCGTCGCCGGGATGGCCACCGACCTCACCATCATCGCCGTCTACGGCGGGTACGCCCTGGTTGCCGGCGTGGGCGGCAACCGGGCCGGCTTCGTGGCGGCGGCCGTGCCGTACCTGCTGGTGGCCGGCTGGCTGCTGGCCTCGCGCGCCCGCCGGCGTGGCGGTCCCGCCCGCGAGCCGGTGGCCGGCCGCAGCGGCGTGCCCACCTGACCGTGCCCACCGGTGTCGTCGCGGGCCGACGACACCGGTGCACGGCCCCGCGCGGTCAGCTTCGGCTGCTCGGGCCGGGCCGGTGACGGTGGACGACCGCCACCGGGCCGGCCCGTGCTCAGCGCCCCGCCTCGGCGGACTCCAGCAACTGCTTGAGGGCGGCCAGCCGTTCCCGCCAGTACGCCTTCAGCTCGGCCGCCTGTGCGGCGTCGGTGAGCTTCTCGTGCACCACGGCCACCGTGGCCTTGGTGTCGCCCTTGGGCGCGAAACCGACCACGATCCGGGTCGGGCCGCCGTCCCAGTCGGCGCGGAACGTCTTCGGCCGGGTCGCCGTGCGTACCCGGATCGCCACGTCGGGCAGCCACCGCCGGCGCAGCCCCTCGTCGCTGAACGCCTCGAACAGCCGGTCCACCGGCACGGCGACCGTCCGGCTGCCGCCCGCCTCCCAGCCGCCGCCGCGCCGCTGCCCGGGGGCGCGCAGGCCACGTGCCTGCTCGTACCCGACGGTGACGGTCTGCGCCCACCAGCCCGGCACCTCGTGGGCGGTCACCAGCCAGCGCGCCGTCTCGGTGTGCGTACACTCCACCGCGCCCCACTCGTCGAGCAGGCCGAACCACTCGTCCCAGCCGCGGCCGGTGCGCTCCCGGAGCAACGCCTCGGAGATCCGGTCGGCCTGTGCCGCCCCCGATCCGGTGGCCGGGGGAGTGGGCTCGGCGGGCTCGGCGGGCGCGGCGGCCGGCGGTTGCGCCGCATCGGCGCCGGGCAGCAGGTGCCGGCGGGCCGCCGTGTAGCTTTCGCCCGTCTTGTCCATCCGGGTGCGGATGCGGGACTTGAAGGATTTCTGGCGCGTCATCACATGCTCCCTGTCGACGGCGCGGTCGTGGGGACTCACGCTCCCGTCGACCCGCCGTTGCCTGGGCATGTGGCACGGCGCCCCGAGGGCCCAAGGCCCCCTTTGCCTCCGCGACGCCGGTGGCGTGAGCACCGGTAAGGAGGTGAGGCGCGGGACGGCGCCGACGCCATGGTAACCCGCCGCGCCCGGGGCGGGCGAGCAGGTCACGCCGGTTCAGTCGGCGGTTCAGTCGGGCAGGGCGTCGAGGTAGACCCAGCGCCCGTCCTCCCGGACGAAGCGGCTGCGCTCGTGCAGCGCTCCCGAGCGGCCGGACTCCCGGTAGTGGGCCCGGAACTCGACGGTGCCGGTGCTGTCGAACAGGCCGCCCCGGTCGGTGCGCACGATCTCCAGGCGGGTCCACTGCTCGCCCGGGTCCAGTCGCAGCCGGGCCGGGCGGGTGGACGAGTGCCAGCTGCGCAGCAGGTACCCGGCGTCCCCGACGGCGAAGGCGCTGAACCGGGAACGCATCAGCGCCTCGGCGGTGCCGGCCGTGCCCGCGCCGCGGTGCAGCGGGCCGCAACAGTCGGCGTACGGCAGGCCGGAGCCGCACGGGCACGGCCGGCCCGGGTCGTCGGCCCCGCTCCGGCGGGCTGCACGTTTCACCACGGCCCCATCCTGCCGCACCCGCCGCCGGCCGGGTCACCCACCCGGCAGCCACCCATTGGCCCAGTGGATCACGTCGAAATCGGCCCTCACGCTGGGCCGATCCGCCAACCAGGATCGGGGTACGACGACCTGCTGGAAGGAACGGAACGACGATGACGACGGCGGACATGTGGTTCGACCCGCGCTGCCCCTGGGCCTGGAACGCCTCCCGCTGGCTGCTGGAGGTGGAGCGGGTACGCGCGGTCGAGGTGCGCTTCCACGTGATGAGCCTCAGCGTGCTCAACGAGGGCCGCGAGGGGTTGGAGGAGTGGTACCGGGAGTGGCTGGTACCCGGCATGGGCCCGGTGCGGGTGGCGATCGCGGCGCAGCTGAAGGCCGGGTCCGAGGTGCTGCGCGACCTCTACACCGCCCTGGGCGACCGGATCCACCACCACCGGGCGCCGATCGGGCCCGACCTCTACCGGGCGGCGCTGGCCGAGGTGGGGCTGCCGGTCGAGCTGGCCGACGCGGCCGACTCCACCGGGTACGACGAGGCGTTGCTGGCCAGCCACCACGCCGGCCTGGAACCGGTGGGTGAGGACCTCGGCACCCCGACCATCCACGTCACCGACGACACCGGCCGGCGGACCGCCTTCTTCGGGCCGGTGGTCGCGCCGATTCCGCGCGGCGAGGCGGCCGGCCGGCTCTGGGACGGGGTGGTGGCGGTGACCGGCACCGACGGGTTCTTCGAGCTGAAGCGGGCCCGGACCCGCCCGCCGATCGAGCGGTGAGCGGTCAGCCGAACGCGGCGGCGAAGGCCGGACCGGTCCCGGCCGCCCCGGCCGCTGCGGGCTGGCTCGCGAGGCGGGGTGGACCGGGCCGCCCGTCGACCAGGCGTCAGGACAGCTCGACCGGCAGCGGCACCGGCCGCTTCGCCACCCGGTCGTCGCCCGAGGAGCGCCCGCGCAGGTGCCGGCCCAGCCACGGCAGCAGATGCCGCCGGGCCCAGGCCGCCTCGGCGCGGAGCACCTCGTGCCCGCGCCGCCGGGGCGCGACCTCCAGCGGCCGGGTCCAAGAGTCGTCGTACCCGAGCAGGCCGGCGGTGTGCGCGAGCGCCGCCGCGATCCGCTCGTGGCCGGCGCCGTTGGCGTGCAGCCGGTCCTCACTCCACAGCCGGGGGTCGGAGGCGACCGGGTGTGCGGCGAAGTCCAGCAGGGTGGCCCCGGTCTCGGCGGTGACCCGGCGCAGCGCGGCGTTGAGCGTGACCACCCGGTTGCGCAGCGGACGGGCCAGCGGCATCACCGGCACCGGGTCGGGCAGCGTGAAGGTCAGCACGGTGGCGCCCTGGCCGACCAGCGCCCGCTGCATCGTCGCCACGTCCGCGGCGATCCGCCGGGCGTCGAAGGACGGACGCAGCACGTCGTTCATCCCGGCCACCACCGTGCACAGATCGGGCGCCAGGTCGAGGGCGACCGGTAGTTGCTCGGCGAGGATCCGGGCGGTGGTCCGCCCCCGGATCGCCAGGTTGGCGTACTCCAGGCCGCCCTGCTCCCGGGCCACCGCCTCGGCGAACCGGTCCGCCCAGCCCCGGTAGCCGCCGGCGTCGTCCGGGTCGTCGAGCCCTTCGGTCGTGCTGTCGCCGATCGCGACGTACCGCTGCCACATCACGATCTCAGCTTATGGGCGGCCCCGCGCGGGCCTCCCGCCGGTGCGGGGTCTCCTGCGCCGGCCTGCCCCGGGTACGGTGCTCTGCTCAGAGCCAGCCGGAGCGGCGGAACAGCCGGTGCAGGACCACCGCGGCGGTCGCCATCAGCAGCAGCGCCCCGGCGTAGCCGTACTTCCAGGTCAGCTCGGGCATGTGGGTGAAGTTCATGCCGTAGACGCCGGCGATGGCGGTCTGGGTGGCCGCGATGGCCGCCCACGCCGCGATCTTGCGCATGTCGTTGTTCTGGTCGACGGCGAGCTGCGCCAGCCGGGACTGCAGCACCGAGTTCAGCAGCTCGTCGTACGCGGCGACCCGCTCCACCGCGCGGGTCAGCCGGCTCTCCACGTCGGCGAACCACCGCCGCAGCGCCGGCGGCGGCCCACCGGCGGAGTCGGCGACCAGCAGCCGCATCGGCTCCTGCAACGGCAGCACCGCCCGCTTGAACTCCACCAGCTCCCGTTTGAGCTGGTAGATGTGCTGGATGTCGGCGCCCCGGTCATGGGCGAACACGCTCTCCTCGACGTGTTCCAGGTCCTTCTCCAGGTGGCCGGCGACCTCCAGGTACAGCTCGGTCATCCGGGCGGCCACCGCGTACGCCACCGCCCACGGCCCCTCGGCGAGCACCGCCGGACGGCTCTCGATGTCGTGGCGTACCGGGGTGAGCGCGCCGGAGGCGCCGTGCCGGACCGTGACGACGAACCGGTCGCCGAGGAAGACCATCACGTCGCCGGTGTCGACCACCTCGGAGGTGGCGGTCAGCTCGGCGTGCTCGACGTAGCTGGCGGTGCGCAGCACCAGCAGGGTCACCCCGTCGTAGCGCTGCACGGTCGGCCGGTGCCCGTCGGCGAGCGCCTGCTCCACCACGATCTCGTCGAGGCCGAAGGTGCGCCCGACCGCGGCCATCACCGCCGGGCCCGGGTCGTGCAGCCCCAGCCAGACGAAGGCGTTGCGGCCCCGCCGGGAGCGGGCGTACGCGTCGGCGTAGTGCGGGCGGCCGGGCTCGCGCCGGCCGTTGACGTACACCGCGCAGTCGACCACCGCGTCCGGGTTGGACCGTCGCGGGGCCGGCGCGGGCGCGTCGGCCTCCCGGCCGAGCACCCGGTCGACCATCGACCCCAGTCGCGGGATGAGCCGTGCCCCCACCGTGTACCTCCACCGCCGTGATCCGGTGGCCCACCGTAGTACGCCCGTGCGCCCGCCGCAGGGGGCGGGTCAGGCCACGGCGGTGGCCCGCACGACGATGTTGTCGGAGTAGTCACGGGAGCGTTCGTCGAAGCGGCCGCCGCAGGTCACCAGCCGCAGCGCCGCGCCCGGCCCGCCCGGCCCGTAGACCATCGCGGTGGGAAAGCTCCGCTTCGGGTACGCCCCGACGCCGTCCACCGCGAAGGTCACCGTCCGGCCGTCGGCGCGGGTGACCCGTACGGTGTCGCCGGGCCGCAGGCGTCCGAGGTCGAAGAAGACCGCCGGGCCCTCGCGGGTGTCGACGTGACCGACGATCACCGCGTTGCCGGCCTCGCCGGGGCTGACACCCGGGCGGTACCAGCCGGCGACGGTGGGGCGGTCCTGCGGCGGCACCTCCAGGGTGCCGTTCGGGTCGCCGGCGACGGACACCAGGTCGGCGCGGACGCCGATCCCCGGGATGTCGATGCGGACCGGTTCCGAGCGGGGCAGCACCGGTCCGGGTGACCCGCTGCGGTCGGCGCCGCGCGCGCCCGCACCGGGCTGCGGCGGCCCGGCCGGCGACGCGGTGAGCCCCACGGTGATCAGAGTGAGACCGGCGGCGCCGGCCACCGTCACCGCTGCCACCGACGCCCGGGTACGCGTGAACCACCTGCCGACGGCCATCGCCTCACCTCCCCGACACGGCGATGCGGTCGGGGTGCCCGCCCCGGTGCTGCCGGTGCGGGCACCCCTCCCAAGGGATGGTGTGTCAGGTACAGGGTCAGGCGACCGGCGCGGCCGCCCGGCGTCGGCGGCGGAGCAGGACGGTCGCCCCGATCGCGGCGGCTCCGGCGAGCGCGCCGCCCGCGGCCAGCAGGCCGGTGGTGCCGTCGTCGCCGCCCCCACCGGCCGGCGCCGCGCCGATCGGGGTGACGGTGAAGGTGGCGCTGCCGCCGGGGCTGCCGTCACCGCAGGTCGTGGTCACCGTGTAGGTGCCGAGGGTGAACCCGGCGGTGAAGAGTTCCGCGCTCAGCCCGCCGCCGGCCGCGGCGGTGGTGGAGCGCACGTTCTGGTCCCGGTTCGGGCCGGTGACCCGGAAGATGGCGTCGCCCGACTTCGGGTTGCAGGTCGTCGTGGTGAGTACGACGGTCCCGCCGACCGGTGTGGTGGCCGGTGACACGGTGGTCTGCGCGAGCGCGGCGGCCGGGAGCAGAAGCGTGCCGAGTCCCACGCCGAGCGCCGTCGATACGAGAACTGACTGTGCCTTCATACGCGTCTTCCCTCACTTTTCGTCCGCTGTCTGCGTGGGACGCCGTTCGGGTGGCCAACTCCGTAACTAGCACCGGTGTGGCCAACACTAGGAGGGTTGACCCGTGCGGTCGGTGTAAATGAGAAATCTTCGTTGCCGTCCGAAGTTTTACTTCGCGCCGGGGACCTGCGGAAATGCCCGTACAGGACCGCCCACACCGCCCGGACGGGCGTAGCTGCTCGTGCCGCTCGTCTGATTGCGGCGAGATCCGGCGGTCAGCGACCGCCTGTCCCGTCTGGAAACGCCTGTCCGGATCGCCCTTGTGCCCGGCCGCAGCCGTCGCGGGGCCCGAGTTCCGGGCCCGGGGCCCATGGGGACGACGTGACGGTGGTGGCCGGGTGCGCGGGGCACGGGCTGCCGCGATGCCGGCCTGCGCTCCACTGTGGCCGGTCGTCGGATGGTGCCGGCCGGCCGGGCGGCAGGTCGGGCGGCTGAGGCCCGCCGGCGGGGAGCGCCACTCCGCCGCTCGGCGCTACAAACCTGATGACACCAATGACTCAGGCCGCCGCGACCCATTCACGTCATCAGCTTCGTAGCGGAGAAAGGGCAGGCATCTCCCGGTGACGGCTGGTGCGGTGCGTGCGCCGAGACGCCGCCTTCCCGCACCCGCCAACGCATCCGGCGACGACCGATCGGGCCGTGTCGAGTCTGGACGGCGGGGGCGCGGGCGGTCGGTCCACTGTCGAACGCCGCCTCGACGAGCCGGTCAGCTAGCCTCCTAGGATGCCGTAGCGGGTGTGACGGTCCCGCCACACGGCAGGGTAGCGGGACACACCACACGGCACACGCGACGGCCGATAACCGACCCCGCGTCGGCGGATCCGCCTAGTGGGGCGCGCGCTGCCAGAACTGGCGCGGCGCGTACCCGTCGCGGCGCAGCCAGTGTTCGGTGTAGACGATCCGCTCCGCCTCGATGACGACCAGCGGCCCGGCCGGCGGCTCGTCCAGCGGGCGGGAGCGTTCCACGTGGTCGGACTGCCAGCGCACCGCCGGCCACCAGTGGGCGAAGTCGGGGTCGTCCTCGGACAGCACCCGGGCCCGGCCGAACAGTTGCGCACCGCGGCTGCTGGCCTGCCCGACCAGCGGGGCGAACACCCCGACCGACACCCGCGGGTCGGCGGCGATGTTGCGCATCTTCGGCGTGTTCGGCGCGGCGGTGAACATGACCGCGAAGTCGAGGTGGAAGTAGCGGACCGGGGTGGCCAGCGGGCCGTCCGGGCCGACGGTGGCGAGCACGCACATGTTCTGCGAGGAGAGCAGGTTGAGGATGCGCTCGCCGAGGCGGTCGCGATCCAGGCGGGCGGTGGGGGCGGGGCCGGCGAGCCAGGGGTTGGTGACGGGCATGCCGGATCTTCCCACCCCGCGCGCCTCCGGGCAGCCCCGGAGGCGCGCGGCGGTCACCGCTTGCGGGCCTGCAGGGTGTACGTCTGCGCCAGCCGCCACGGCCGCTCGGCCAGCCGCCACTCGCCGGCGTCGTCCTTGACCTGCCGCCCGGGCAGCGCGTCCCAGGGCGCGCTGTCGTGCTCCTGGAGCATGGTCAGGTCCAGACCGGCGTCGAGCAGAGCGGTGACCACCTCGCCCAGGCCGTGGTTCCACTCGTGGGTGGTGTTGTGCTGGAACGTCGCCTCGGTGCTGACGTAGGTGCCCGGCTCCTGCCAGACCAGCGGTTCCGGCCGCTCGAAGTACGGGTGCTCCACCACCAGCAGCCCGTCGGGGCGCATGTCGTCGAGCGCCCACAGCATCGGGTGGCCCTCACGCAGGAAGAGCCGCCCGCCGGGGCGCAGCAGCGCCGCCACCACGCCCGCCCAGCGGCGGATGTCGGGCAGCCAGCAGAGCGCGCCGACGCCGGTGTAGACCAGGTCGAAGCCGCCCGCGCCGAGCACCTCGGGGGCGTCGTAGACGTCGGCCTCGACGAAGTCGACGGCGGCGTCCGCCCGTTTGGCCAGGGCACGGGCCTGGGCCAGCGAGGCGCCGGAGAAGTCCAGCCCGGTCATCCGCGCGCCGAGCCGGTGCAGCGAGACGGTGTCGGTGCCGATGTGGCACTGCAGGTGCACGCCGCGCAGGCCGGCCACGTCGCCGAGGCGCGGCAGGTCGAAGCGGACCACCTCGCTGAGGTACGCCGGGTCGGCGGCGAAGCGCTCCACCGCGTAGTCGGGGGACGCGGCGTGGGCCGGGGCGCGCTCGTCCCAGTTGGCCCGGTTGAGGGTGCGGTAGTCGGTCACCGGCGAACCGTCGCACACCGACCGGCCGCCGCTCAACGGGGATTCGGCGGCCCCGGCGAGCTGGTAGGTTGCCTCGCCGTGACGGTGCAGGGGTGGGACGGGCGGTTCGCGAAACTGTGGGCGGCGAGCACCCTCTCCGCGCTGGGCAGCGGCATGGCGACGGTGGCGGCGCCGCTGTACGTGGCGGCGCGTACCGACGACCCGCTGGTGGTGTCGGCGGCGTCCGGGGTGGCGTGGCTGCCCTGGCTGCTGTTCGCGCTGCCCGGCGGGGTGCTGGTGGACCGGGTCGACCGGCGCCGGCTGATGGTCCTCATCGACTGGGTGCGGGTGGCCGCCCTGGCGGTGCTGGCTGTCGCGATGCTGACCGACCGGGCCGGGGTGGCGCTGCTCTACGCGGTGCTCTTCCTGGTCAACACCGGCGAGATCGTGTTCCGCTCGGCCGGCCAGGCGATGCTGCCGGCGGTGGTGCCCCGGGCCGGGCTGGAGCGGGCCAACGGCTGGCTGGGCGGCGGCACCACCGTCATGAACGGGATGCTGGCCGGTCCGCTCGGCGGGTTCCTGTTCCTCCTCGCCGAGAGCATCCCGTTCCTGGTCAACGCCGGCACGTACGCGCTCAGCGCGGTCCTCGTCGCGCTGGTCGCCGGGGCGTACCGGGGTGGGGAGGAGGGCGACCGGCCGGTGGTGCGCTCGGTGCGCGCGGAGATCGCGGAGGGGTTCCGCTGGCTGCTGGGGCAGCGGCTGCTGCGCACCATGGCGGTGCTGATCGGGCTGCTCAACCTGACCCTCACCGCCGCGCTGGCGGTGCTGGTCCTGCTCGCCACCGAGCGGCTCGGGCTGGACTCGGTCGGCTACGGCCTGCTGTTCACCTGCATGGCGGTGGGCGGGCTGCTCGGCGCGGTGGTCGGCGACCGGCTGGTCGCGGCGATCGGCGCCACCTGGACCATCCGGGTGGGGCTGCTGGTCGAGGCGGGCCTGCACCTGGCCCTGGCGGCGTCGACCAGCGCCTGGCTGATCGGCGGGGCGCTGTTCGCGTTCGGGGTGCACGGCGCGCTGTGGAACATGGTCGCGAACTCGCTGCGCCAGCGGTTGACGCCGTCGGCGTTGCAGGGGCGGGTCGGCGGCACGACGCTGTTCATCGCCGCGGGCGGCAACTGCGCCGGTGCCCTGCTGGGCGGGGCGATCGCCACCACGTTCGGGCTGACCGCGCCGTACTGGGTGGGGTTCGTGGTGGCGGTCGGGGTGTCCGCGGCCACCTGGCGGGTGTTCGACCGGGCCACGGTCGCCGCCGCGTACGCCGACCCGGACCGGCGCCCGGCCCGGGTCGGCTGAGCGGTCAGCGGGACGGGACGGGCAGCACCTCGCCGCGCTCGGCGGAGCGGTGCGCCAGCTCGATCAGCTCCACGGTGGCGACCGCGTCGCGCGGGTCGACCGGCATCGGCGTGCCGTCCCGCAGCGCCGCCGCGACCTGGGCGTAGAAGTCCTGGTAGCGCCCCGGGTCGGTGGGGACCGGGTGCAGGTCGCCGTCGACGCCGAGCCGGCCGTACCGCTCGGCGGGGACCTCGCCCCAGCCCGGCGTGCCGGGGCGGCCCCCGGTGCGCAGCGCGTCCTCCTGCACGTCCAGCCCGTAGCTGGTGTACCCGGCGCGGTCGCCGAGGACCCGCAGCCGGGGCCCGAGCTGGGCGGTGACGGCGCTCATCCACAGGTGCGAGCGGACGCCGCCGGCGTGGGTGAGCGCCACGAAGGCGTCGTCGTCGACCTGCGCCTCGGGCCGCCGCCGGTCCACCTCGGCGTACACCTGGGTCACCGGGCCGAAGAGCTGCACCGCCTGGTCGACGAGGTGGGCGCCGAGGTCGTAGAGGGCGCCGCCGGCCTCACCGGGGGCGGCGCTCTCCCGCCAGCCCTCCTTGATGGCGGGGCGCCAGCGCTCGAAGCGGGACTCGAAGCGGGTCACCCGGCCCAGCTCGCCCTCGGCGATCAGGCGGCGGGCGGTCAGGAAGTCGCCGTCCCAGCGGCGGTTCTGGAACACCGTCAGCGGCACCGCCAGGCGCTCGGCCTCGTCGACCAGGTCGCGGCCCTCCGCCGCGGTGGCGGCCAGCGGCTTGTCCACCACGACGGCCAGCCCGGCGGCGACGGCGGCCTGGGCCATCGGCACGTGCGTCCGGTTCGGCGTCGCCACCACGACGAGGTCGAGGCTGTCGGCCGACTCCCAGAGCCGGTCGGCGTCGTCGAGGACGCGGGCGTCGGGGTGGTCGTGGCGGGCCTGCTCCTGCCGCTGCGGGTTGCCGGTGACGACGGCGTCCAGCCGCAGCCCGGGGGTGGCGGCGATCAGCGGGGCGTGGAACACCTGGCCCGCCAGCCCGTATCCGAGCAGTCCGACCCGCAGTGGTGCCGGTGTGTTGGCCATGGTGTCCCCCCGGTTTCCCGTCGTGCCCTGGTCGTTCCAGGTCCGTGCCGGTACGAACCTACGCGCCGGCCCGGACCGGCCGCCGGGTGGTCAGCGGGGAGTCGGCTCGGTCACCCAGCCGGCGACGAGGACCAGGCCGGTGGGGCGGTGCACGGCCAGGAAACCGAACGGGTGGTCGACGTCGAGGCTGACCCGCCGCGCCCGTACCCGGTGCCGGGGTGGCGCGGAGCCGACCGCCATGGCGATGGCGGTGACCGCGGCGGCGCGGAAGCCGGTGGCGCTGAACTCCGCCGTGACGGTCTGCCGGGCCTGGGAGACGTAGAGCAGCGGGGCGATGCCGGGGAAGTTGTCCGCGTCAGGGCGGGTGGCGGCGGCGAGCCCGTACAGGTCGGCGCGGGCGAGCAGGTCGTGGTCGGCGTCGACGCGGAACGCGACGGTGTGCACGGCCAGCTGCGGCCGGTCGTCGAGGGCCTCGACGGTCTCCTCGGTGACGCCGGGCCCCGCCGGGTGGGGCAGCGTCGGGCCGCCGCCGAGGGCGCGGATCGCGGCCGGCAGCACGGCGCCGGCCGGGCGCCCGGGAACGCCGAGGGCCAGCACCACGTCCACGTCCGCGTCACCGGCGACGGTCAGCAGGCTCACCGGGCCGGCCGGGGTGTCGGCCACCCGCAGCGCCCGGGGATCGCCGCCGTACCGGTGCAGGCCGATCAGCCGCCGGCCCTGCCAGGGGCCCTGCCGGGGCTCGCACCAGCCCTCCTGGAAGGGCGCCGCCCAGCCGGTCAGCACCGACAGGGCGCTGGCGAGCACCAGCGCCGTGTCCGGGGTGACCGTGACCGGCATCTTCCGGATCTGCCCGTCGGTGTGGGTGGAGGCCCAGCGGTCCAGCACGGGCTGGTCCACGGCCCGGTCGCCGGTCAGCTCGCCCCGCATCGACGCGGGGACCGCGCGCAGCCAGGCCGGGTTCAGTCGCAGCTCGCGCCGGGCCCAGAAACCCAGCGCCAGCCGGGTGGTGGGGGAGCCGGCCAGGTCGTAGGGGGTGGCGTCGGGGGCGACGGCGGTCAGCTCGTCGCGGGCCGGGCCGGCCGCGTGCCGGGCGAGCAGGGCCAGCAACGGGTACGCCCCGGCGCCGGAGAGGACGGTCTGCCGGTCGTCGATCACGGCGGCCCAGCGGGCGGTGAGGGCGTTGGCGGGCATGCTGCTCATGCCGTGGCACCGTACCGGTGCCGCGGCGCGCCGTGGGGGCTCCGCCCGGCGGCGTCCGGGGGGTGTGACAGCGTGGTCGGGTGGACAACGTCGACCTGGCCGTCGTCGGAGGTGGCGGCGCCGGTTCCCTGGTCCTCGCCGCCCTGGCCCGGCACGACCTGCCTGACCTGCGGATCGCGGTGGTGGACCCGGTACGCAAGCGGGGCCAGGACCGCACCTGGGCGTTCTGGGGTACGCCCGGCACCGACCTGGAACCGATGCTCAGCGCCAGCTGGCGGCAGGTGGAGGTGACCACGCCGGGCGGGCGGCGCCGGCTGGACCTGGCCCCGCTGCGGTACGCGATGCTTCGCTCTGCCCCGGTGTACGAGCGGGCCGCCGAGGCGGAGCGACGGCTGCGCGCCACCCGGGTCGACGCGGCCGTCGGCGCCCTCGACGACGACGGCGGGTCGGTGACCGTCCGGAACACCGACGGCGCGGCGCTGCTGCGGGCCCGGTGGGTGCTGGACTCGCGCCCCCGCCCGCCCCGGCGGGCCGGGCGGACGAGCTGGTTGCAGCACTTCCGCGGCTGGTGGCTGGAGTCGGCCGGGCCGGTGTTCGACCCGGACCGGGCGGTGCTGATGGACTTCCGTACCCCGCAGCCGTCCCGGGGGGTCTCCTTCGGCTACGTGCTGCCGGTCAGCGACCGGTACGCCCTGGTCGAGTACACCGAGTTCTCCCCGCGGCGGCTGACCGGCACCGGGTACGACGCCGCGCTGCGCGGCTACGCCGACCTGCTCGGCCTCGACCTGGGCACGCTGACGGTGCGGGAGGTGGAGGACGGGGTGATCCCGATGACCGACGCCCCGTTCGATCCTCGGCCGTCGCCGCGGGTGGTGCGGCTGGGCACCGCCGGTGGGGCCACCCGGCCGTCGACCGGGTTCACCTTCTCCGCCATGCACCGGCAGGCCGACGACGTGGCCCGGGCGCTGGCGGCGGGCCGGGCCCCGGTGCCCCGCCGGGCGTACCCCCGCCGGCACCTGTGGATGGATGCCGTCGCGCTGCGGGCGTTGGACCGGGGGGCGGTCGGCGGCCCCGAGTTCTTCGACCGGCTCTTCGACCGCAACCCGGCGCAGCGGGTGCTGCGCTTCCTCGACGGCGCCACCACCCCGGCGGAGGACCTGGCGGTGATGCGGTCCAGCCCGCTGCTGCCGATGACCTCGGCGGTGGTCGGTGACGCCGTCGGCCGGTTGCGCGCCCGGCTGCGCGCCGGCCCGGCGCCCGCCGCCGCCGCGGCCCCGGACCGGGTCGGCTCGTAGCCGGCCGGCGTCGGCGCGGACTCGTCGACGCGCACTGTCCTCAGCCGGCTCGTCGGCAGCCACCGTCCGGCCGCCTCGGTCCGGCGGGACGGCCACCTCGGCGCGGCGGGACGGCCGCGCCGAGTGGCGGCGGGCGGCACCGGTAGGTTCGGCGCCATGGTGGAGGCGCAGACCGGCAGGGTCGTGGAGATCTGGACCGACGGGGCGTGCAGCGGGAACCCCGGTCCGGGCGGCTGGGGGGCGCTGCTGCGCTACGGCGGCCACGAGCGGGAGCTGTGCGGCGGCGAGGCGGGCGCCACCACCAACAACCGGATGGAGCTGATGGCGGCCATCCGGGCGCTGGAGAGCCTGACCCGCCCGGTCACGGTGCGGCTGCACACCGACAGCACCTACGTGCGCAACGGCATCACCGGGTGGCTGGCCTCGTGGAAGCGCAACGGCTGGCTGACCGCGGCGAAGCAGCCGGTCAAGAACGCCGACCTGTGGCAGCGCCTCGAGGCGGCGTGCGCCCGGCACGACGTCACCTGGCTGTGGGTCAAGGGGCACAACGGCCACCCCGAGAACGAACGCGCGGACGCGCTGGCCAACAAGGGGATGACCGAGGCGCGGGCCGCCGCGCCGCTCAGCGCTCCAGCAGGCGCTCACGCAGGGCGGTGACCAGGGCGTCGTCGACACCGAGGGCGTCGCGGGCGTAGCCGCGTACCGAGCCGTGCGCGGCGGTCAGGTCGGCCAGGAAGAGCTCGATGACCCGGGCGGGCGCCCGGCCGTACGCGGGCCAGCGCAGGGTGCGCCCGGGGTGCTGGGCCCGCCAGGTGGCGACCAGCGCGGTGGTGGCCAGCTCGGTGAGCGCGAAGTCCTCGGCGATCTGCCGTTCGTCGACGTCGAGCAGGGCCAGCACCAGGGCGGCGAGCAGGCCGGTGCGGTCCTTGCCGGAGGCGCAGTGGAACACCAGCGGCCCCTCGGCCGTGGCGATCGTCTCCAGCGCCTGCCGCAGTTCGGCCGTCCCGTCGGCGGCGACCTCGGCGTACCGGTCGGCCAGGTAGCGCCACGGGTCGACGGCCGGGTCGATCTCGGCCTGGTCGTACGGGCGGTGCTCGACGCTGAGGTTGAGCCAGGTCAGGCCGTCCAGCTCGGGGACCCGGCCGCGCGCGGCGATCTCCGACGGGTAGCGCAGGTCGATGACGGTACGCACGCCGAGCGCCCGGAACCGGTCCAGGTCGTCGCCGGCGAGCCGGGCCAGCGAGTCGGACCGGTAGAGCAGCCGCCACCGGACGGTGCGTCCGTCGGCGGCGCGCCACCCGCCCAGGTCCCGGAAGTTGTGCAGCCGCGCGAACTCAGGGTGCCGGATCACCAGCGGCACTGTAGTGCCCGGCGCGGGTTCCCGCCGCCCCTCCCGGACGTGCTCGGGCCCGGCCGGACGGGGCCGGCCGGGCCCGGGTGCGGGCCGGAGCGCCGTCATACCTCGCTGGCCGGGTTGACCGCTTCCTCCTGCGCCGGGTCGGTGGTGCCGGAGACCGCGTCCACGTCGTAGCCGGCGCGGCTGGTGTCCCGGGCCGAGAGGTGCTCCTCGGCGGGCAGGTCCGCGAAGTCGTCGCCGGTGTCGTCCGTGCTGCGCAGCGAGTCGCCCGGCGGGCGCAGCGACGCCTCGTACGCGGGGGTGCCGTCCGGTTCGTCGGTGCCGGCCCGGTCGGTGCGCTGTTCATCCGTCATGCCGACCTACCTGCCCGCTCGGGCGAGCGGCAAACACCGCCGCTCAGCGGCGGGGCCCGCGCCCGCGCCGGGCTGCCGGCCGCGCCGCGGCGCGGGCCTCGCCCGGGCGGGGCCGGACCGGCGTGAGGCTCAGCCCGGACCAGTGCGCCGGGTGGCGCAGCGCGGGTGGCAGCGTGGTGCGCCGGTCGCCGCGGGCCGCGTCGAGCTGCGACTGGTGCAGGAACAGCGCGCCGGACAGGTCCGCGCCGCGCAGGTCGGCGCCGCGCAGGTCCGCGCCGGTCAGGTCGGCCAGCCGCAGCCGCACACCCCGCAGGTCCGCGCCGATCAGGCACGCCCCGCGCAGGTTCGCCGCGACCAGGTCGGCCCCGCGCAGGTCGGCGCCGAGCAGCGCCGCGCCCCGCCGGTCGGCGCCGGCGTGACCGGCCCGGGCCAGCTCGCTGGCCCGCACCAGCAGCGGGTTCAGCCGCCCCCGGTACGCGTCGACGTCCACGGCGCGCAGCGCGTCGGGGCCGGCGGCGGTGCGGCGTCGGATCTCGTCCACGGCGGCGCGCAGCTCGTCGTGCAGCGCCCCGGCCGGGGTCAGCGCCAGCGCCTCGGTGAGGTACCAGAGCAGTTCGTGCAGCGGGCGGACGACGGCGAAGGTGGCGAACATGGCCGACGCGGTCGCCCGGTCGTCGCGCCAGTCCCGGCCGCCGAAGGTGACCTGGGTGACGTGCTGGCCGGCGCCGAAGCAGTCGAACACGGTGCAGCCGGGAAAGCCCCGCTCGCGCAGCTGCGGGTGGATGCCGCAGCGGGAGTCGGCGCGCAGGTTCGGGCAGGGCCGGCCGGCGGGCTTGTCCAGGGCGAAGTCGGCCGAGGCGGCGAAGGCCGGGGCGACGCAGCACAACCCGACGCAACGGGCGCAGTCGGCGCGCAGCTCGGCGCCGCCTCGGGGTGTTTCGGACACGCTGACCGGTCTCCCGCTGGTTGGTTCGTTTCCCGGCCGGGTCGCTCGGCCCGGCGTACCCATTGTCCGTCGGCGGCGGGACCGGTCTGCCCGGGGGAGGGTCCGGCGCCCGATCGGCCCGGCCGGGACGACCGGGTGTGGGCGGGGATCGGGGGCCGGGGGGGGGGGGGGGGGGGGGGGGGGGCCGGGCGGCGCGACGCCCGCTCCCCAGGAACGGGCGCCGCGCCGCTCCCGGTCAGAAGGCGAACAGTGCGCCGGTGCCGCGCAGCAGCAGGCACCGGTTGCTGTACGTCTCCGACCAGGCCACCGGCCGGTCCTGCCAGTACCCCCAGGCGTGGACCGTGACCGGCGCGTACTCGAAGGTGCAGGGGCCCGGGTCCACGGAGAGGGCGGTCAGGTCGCCGTTCACCTGGGCCAGGGTGCGGCAGGCGGTCGCCGCGTCGGGGTGGGTGCCACCGGTCGGGCCGCAGACCAGCACGGTGGAGCGGTCCTCGGCGGTGCCCGGCCGGTCGACGGCGAGCAGCAGCACCGACGGGCTCTGCGTACCGGATCGGGGCGCGGCCTGCGCGGCCTGGGGGAGCAGGGCGGTCGCGGTCAGGCCGGCGACGGTGAGGGCGGCGGCCGTGGCGGCGACGGTGGCGCGTCGGGCGAGGGGCATGCTGACGTCCTTCCGGTTGCGGACCCCGGGTGGGGGTCGGTGGACGGCCCGTCCGTCGTGTGGCCGGGCCGTCGAGAACCCTAGGTGGACGGTGTGAACGCGAAGCGTCACGAAGTGCTACACCGCCCGCCCCTCGGGGGACGTCACGTGTGACAACCTGCGCCGCGGCGCGCCGGAAGGGCTTCCGCGCGCCGCGACATGGTCTCCGGCCCGACCCATGAGTTGCGTCCGTGTTGCCGGACGATCCGCGCCCCGCCGTCCCTCCCGGCCGGGCCGCCGCAGCGACTCAGCCCGAACGCCAGTCGTCCGAGTGCAGGTGCGACCCGGCCTGCGGGCCCATCAGCAGCATGCCTCCGTCCACCGGCCAGGACGCCCCGGTCACGTACGCGGCGGCGGGCGAGGCGAGCAGCGCCACCACGGCGGCGACCTCCCGCGCGTCGCCGGGCCGGCCCACCGGCACGCCCGGGCGCTCCTCGGTGAACGGGTCGACGTCCTCCTGCCCGGTCATCGGGGTGCTGATCTCGCCGGGGGCGACCGCGTTGACGGTGATCCCGTCGGCGGCCAACTCCTGCGCCATGACCCGGGTGAGCAGGCCCAGGCCGCCCTTGGCCGCGCAGTACGCGGCCGAGCCGACCCGGGGAGCGTGCTCGTGCACGCTGGTGATGTTGACGATCCGGCCGCCCCGCCCGGCGGCCCGCATCCGCCGGGCCGCCCGCTGAGAGCAGAGGAACGGGCCGTCCAGGTCGACCGCCAGCACCTGCCGCCACTGCTCCCAGCCGGTCTCGACGAACGGGGCGGACTCGCCGACACCGGCGTTGTTCACCAGCACGCCGAGCCCGCCGAGCCGGTCGGCCAGCTCGTCGACGACGACGGCGGCGTCCGGCAGCCGGGTCAGGTCCAGCTCGGCGACCTCGCAGCGGCGGCCGAGGGCGCGGACCTCACCGGCGGTGCGCTCCGCGCCCTGCGGGTCGCCGTACCAGGTGATGCCGACGTCGAAGCCGGCCTCGGCGAGGGCGACCGCGCAGGCCTTGCCGATGCCGGAGTCCGCGCCGGTGACGAGGGCGATGTTCGGGTAGTTCTCGTAGCGTTGCGGCATACTCGCGCACTACCCCGCCCAGGCCACCCCAATCCCGGCAGGTGTGCCGACCGGCGCGCCGGGTAGCCCCAGGTCATGGAGCTGGTCGAGGAAGCGCCGTACCGGTTCCGCATCGACCGGCACGATCCGATGCGGGTACCCGGGGTGGTGTTCGCGTCCCGGTCGCTGCTGCCCGACGCCGGAGCGGACAAGTCGTTGGAGCAGGTCGCGCACGTGGCCACGCTGCCGGGCATCGTCGGCGCCTCGTACGCCATGCCCGACATCCACTGGGGGTACGGCTTCCCGATCGGTGGGGTGGCCGCCACCGACCTGGCCCACGGCGGCGTGGTCTCGCCCGGTGGGGTGGGCTTCGACATCTCCTGCGGGGTCCGGCTGCTCGCCGCCGACCTGCACCGCGACGAGCTGGACGGGACGCTGGGCGCGGTGATGGACGGCCTCGGCGCGGCCACGCCGCGCGGGATGGGCCGGGGCGCGGTGTGGCACCTGAACGGCCGGGCCGAGCTGGACGCGGTGCTGCGCGGCGGCTCCCGGTACGCGGTGGAGCGCGGCCACGGGGTGGAGCGCGACCTGACGCGGTGCGAGGACGCCGGGGCGGTCGACGACGCCGACCCGGCGCACGTCAGCGAGCGGGCGGTGCAACGGGGGCAGCAGCAGGTCGGCAGCCTCGGCTCCGGCAACCACTTCCTGGAGGTGCAGGCCGTCGAGGAGGTCTACGACGAGGACGTGGCCGCCGCGTTCGGGCTGCGGGCGGGGCAGGTCTGCGTCATGATCCACTCTGGGTCCCGGGGGCTGGGGCACCAGATCTGCACCGACCACGTTCGCACCATGGAGAAGTCCATGCCCCGTCACCAGATCCGGGTGCCCGACCGCCAGCTGGCGTGCGCGCCGGTGTCGTCCGCCGAGGGCCGGGCCTACCTGGGGGCGATGGCGGCCGCCGCCAACTACGCCCGGGCCAACCGGCAGCTGCTGGCCCACGCCGCCCGGCGGGTCTTCGCCGACCGCACCGGCCGCGACCTCGACCTGGTGTACGACGTGTCGCACAACCTGGCCAAGATCGAGACACACGAGGTGGACGGGGTCGACCGCCGGCTCTGCGTCCACCGCAAGGGCGCCACCCGGGCGCTGCCGCCCGGGCACGCCGAACTCCCCGACGACCTGCGCCCGGTCGGTCAGCCGGTGCTCATCCCCGGCTCGATGGGCACCCCGTCGTACGTGCTGGTCGGGGTGCCGGGGGCGCCCGCCTTCGCCTCCAGCTGTCACGGGGCGGGCCGGGTGCAGAGCCGGCGGCAGGCGGTCCGGGCGGCGCACGGCCAGGATCCGCGCCACGAGATCGAGGCGCACGACGTGGCGGTGCGGGGCGCGTCCCGGCGTGGGCTGGCCGAGGAGATGCCGGCGGCGTACAAGGACATCACGGCGGTGATCGAGGCGACCGTGGGGGCCGGGCTCTGCCGACCGGTGGCCCGGCTGGTTCCGATCGGTGTGGTGAAGGGCTGACCGGTCAGACGTCGACCGTGACGAGCGCGCGCCAACCCTCGTCGGTCGGGCCGAAGCGCAGCTCGTGCAGGGAGACGGCCTTCGGCACCGCGCCGACCAGTTCGACCGCGTCGGCGCCGACGGTGCGCCAGCGCACCCGCAGGCCGGCGTCGCCCGGCTCGACGGCGGTGGTCAGCGGTAGCGTGCCCTCGGTCTCCAACCGGAAGATCAGCTCATCGAGGACGGCGACCAGCAGGTCCTCGTCCGGGCCGGGCGGCACGTCGAACGTCGTGGACCCGTCGGCGCTCGCGCCGGCGGTGTCGGCGAAGGTCTGCACCAGCGCGGTGACCGCCTCGGCCAGGCAGCCGTCCCGGTCCGGTGCCCACGCCTCGATCCGCACGTCCGCGGTGTGCGGCACGCGGCGGTGACCGCGCACCGGTCGTCGTCCCATGCCCCGATCATGCCGCCCGGGCGGCTCGCCGTCGGCGGAACTGTCGCAACCGGACGCTACGGTGCCTGTCATGATCGCCGATGACGCGGACGCCCTGACCGTCACCTTCCACCGGATGATGCGCGCCGCCCTGCGCGCCGAGCAGCCGGGGGCGGACACCCTCGGCCGCACCGTCGAGCTGGCCCGCCACTGGGGCGCCGACCCCGACGACGACGCGCGGCTGGCCGCCGCGCTGCGCCGGCTGCACGGCGAGGAGCCGGACCTCGACGACGCCGGTCAGGTCGCCGCCGAGGCCACCGCGATCGGCGAGGTGTCCGGCCTGGTCACCCCGGGCTCGGCGCGCGGCAGGGCGATCGGCAAGTTCGCCGCCAACGCCCGTCGGCTGCGCCTGGGCGAGATCACCCGCGCCGAGTTCGACCAGATCATGGCGGAGGACGACGGGCCGAGGAGCAGCTGACGGCAGGTCGGCGCGGGGCAGCGCCGCCGGCCGGTTCCGCCTAGGGTCGACCGGTGCGGATCACCAAGTACACCCACGCCTGTGTCCGGCTCGAACGCGACGGCCGGGTGCTGGTCGTCGACCCGGGCACCTGGAGCGAACCGGCCGCCCTCGCCGGCGCCGACGCCGTCCTGGTCACCCACGAGCACACCGACCACATCGACGTGCTGCGGCTGGCCGGCCTCGGCGTGCCCGTCTTCGTCCCCGACGGCGCCGAGCTGCCGGCCCTCGCCGCGCTGCCGGTGACCCGGGTGCGGGCCGGGCAGCGGTTCACCGCGGCCGGCTTCGCGGTCACCGCCACGGGCGGCCGGCACGCCACCATCCACGACGGCCAGCCGGACTGCGCCAACCTCGGGTACGTCGTGGACGACGAGGTCTACCACCCGGGCGACTCCCTGCACCTGCCCGGGCAGCCGGTGCGGACGTTGCTGGTGCCGGCTCAGGCGTCGTGGCTGAAGCTGACCGAGGCGATCGACTTCGCCCGCGCGGTCGGTGCGGCGGAGACGCACCCGATCCACGACGCGCAGCTCAACGACCGCGGGCTGGACAGCGTCAACGGCTGGTTCGCCGAGACGGTGGGGGAGGGCTACCGCTACCTGGCGCCCGGCGAGACGGCCTGACCCGGCCGCCGGACGGGCACGTCGAAGCCGGGCGCCTCGGCGGTCAGCACCGCCGTGCGCGCCTCGACCCGCCACCGGTCCGCCAGCTCCGCGGCGAGCTCCGCCAGCAGCGCCGGCACGTCCCGGCCGGCCGAGTCGTGCAACGCCTCGGCCACCACCAGGACGCTGCCGGTCGCGTCGCGCACCGCCGACCAGCCGCTCTGCCGGTGGGTCCAACGCCGCGAGTGCGCCCGCCCCGCCCCGTCGGCGAAGACCACCTCGCCGGGCTCCGGGTGCTCGACCTCGCCGGCGAGGGTCACGTACTCCTCCGCGCCGATGGCGGGCCGGACGGTCAGGTCGCCGTCGACGCGCGTCACGTCCAGCACCGCCACCGGGATCGCGTACGCCAGCGAGACCGCGTTGCAGAGGTCGACCAGCGGGTGCAGCCGGGGCAGCTCCCCGTCCCGGCGGAACCGGCGCAGCAGCGACTCGGCGGCGCACCGGTAGCGGGTCGGCGGCAACCCCATCGCGGCGAAGGCGCGCCGCCACGCCCGGATCTCCGGAAAACCGCTCTCGGCGCCGCCGGCCAACCGCTGCCGCGCCCGGCCGGCGAAGTCCGCGACCCCGTCGTCCACCGCGACGCCCGCGGTGATGCCGTCGGCGGTCAGCACGCCGGCGACCAGCGTCGGATGGGCCGCCCGGACGGCGGCGGCGTGATGGAAACGCATGGCACTCCTACCTCTCGGCGAACAGCAGGGAGACCCCGAGCGCGACGAACGACCCGGCGAAGGCGCGGCGCAGCCAGTCGGTCAGCCGGGGCCGGGCCAGCACCCGGTCGCGGACCGTGCCGGCGAAGCCGCCGTACAGCGCGAACACCACGAAGGTGACCAGCATGAACACGGCGCCGTGGGCGAGCATCCGGGCGGACCCGCCGGGCCCGCCCGCCGGTACGAACTGCGGCAGGAACGCCACGAAGAACAGCGTCGGCTTGGGATTGAGCAGGTTGACCAGCACCGCCGACAGGATCACCCGGTGCGCCGGGCGGGCGGCGGTGTCGGCGCCCGCGAAACCCGAGCGGTCCCGCCAGGTCGACCAGGCCAGATACAGCAGATAGCCGACGCCGAGGTACTGGACCAGCCGGAACGCCGGGGCGCTGGCGTGCAGCAGCGCGGCGAGGCCGGTGCACGCCGCGGCCAGGTGCGGCACGACGGCCACCGTGCAGCCGAACGCGGCGACCAGCCCGGCCCGGCGTCCGCGGGACAGCCCGGCGGAGAGGGTGTAGACGACCCCGGTGCCCGGGGTGGCGACCACGACCAGCGTGGCCAGCAGGAACGCGATGCTCACGGGATCCACCCTCCTGCCACAATGGTCCGATGGACAGGGCCAAAGCCAGCCCGCCCGACGGGTCCATAACCGCCGGATCGGACTTCCTCCAGCTCGACGTCGGCGCCGCCCCGCCCGGCGGCCGGGCCGACTGGCTCGCCGGGCGGCTGCGCGCCGCCATCGCCGACGGCCGCATCCCGCTGGGCGGGCGGCTGCCCGCCAGCCGGGTTCTCGCCGACGAGCTCGGGGTGTCCCGGGGCGTGGTCACCGAGGCGTACCAGCGGCTGACCGAGGAGGGGCAGGTCGCCGGCCGGGGCCGCGCCGGCACGGTCGTGGTCGCCGCCCCGGCCACCCCGCCGGCGGCCCCGGTCACAGCGGTTACGCCACCGCCGGAGGCGCTCTTCGGGCCCGCCCCCGGCACCGAGGTCTTCGAGGCGCTGCGGGCGGTGCCGGCGCGGATCGACCTGTCGCCCGGCGTACCCGATCTGGCGGCCTTCCCGCGCGCGGCCTGGCTGCGGGCCGAACGCGCGGTGCTGCGCCGCCTCGACGCCGCCGCCCTCGGCTACGGCGACCCGCGCGGCGCGCCCGCGCTGCGGCTCGCGGTCGCCCAGCGGCTGTCCCGGACCCGGGGGATGCGGGTGGCACTCGACGAGGTGGTCGTGGTGGCCGGGGTGTCCCAGGCCCTGGGGCTGCTCGCCCAGGTCCTGCACGCCGACGGCGTGCACACCGTCGCGGTCGAGGACCCGGGCTCGCTCGGCGTACGCCAGCACCTGCGCAACTGGTCGCTGGCCACCCCGCCGGTGGCGGTCGACGCGCACGGGCTGCGGGTCGGGGACCTGGCCGCCGCCGGTCATCCCGCCGTCCTGCTCACCCCGGCCCACCAGTTCCCGACCGGCGTGGTGCTGCACGGCGACCGTCGCCGCCGCCTCCTCGACTGGGCCCGGCAGGGCGGGCTGGTCCTGGAGGACGACTACGACGCCGAGCACCGGTACGACCGCCCGCCCGTGCCCGCCCTGCGCGGGGCGCTGCCCGAGCGGGTCTGCTACACCGGCAGCGTCTCCAAGCTGCTCGCCCCGGCGCTGCGGGTCGGCTGGGTGCTGGTGCCGCCACGCCACCTCGACGCCCTGGTGGCGGCGAAGCGGATGGCGGACCTGGGCAACGCCACCCTGCCCCAGCTGGTGCTCGCCGAACTGATGACCTCCGGTGACCTGGACCGGCACCTGCGGCTGCTGCGCCGCCGGCACGTCCGCCGCCGGGACGCCATGATCCGGGCGATCGGGGCGTACCTGCCCGGGGCCACGGTGCACGGTGCGGCGGCCGGGCTGCACCTGACCGTCACCTTCGCCGGCGACGTGCCCGACGGGGCACTGGCCGCCGCCGCGCTGCGCCGGGGCGTCAAGACCCAGCCGCTGTCGTGGCACGCGCAGCGCCCGTACCCGCCCGGGCTCGTCCTGGGCTACGCGGCGAACACCCCGGGCGAGATCGACGAGGGCATCGCCACCGTCGCGGAGGCGCTGCGCGAGAGCTGAGACCCCGGGGTCGACCGGTGTCCGGAGCACGACAGCTCCGCCGGCGGCGTGCCGACCCCCGGTGCGGGTGGACATCGACCATCCTGGACGCCGTGGTCAACTCCGACACCACCCCGCCCACCTGGGTCCGCCGGATCCGTCAGGGCGCCGTCGCGCTCGTCGCCTTCGTGCTCGGCATGTTCGAGGACGTCTTCGCCGGGTCCCTGCAGTTGCGAGGGGTGGCCCTCGTCGCCGCACTCGCCGGGCTCGTCGTCGCGCTCGCGCTGGCCGCGCTCTGGCTGCGTCAGCGCCCCGGCTCACTGCTCGCCCGGGCGACCCTGTGGGCCGGGCTCGCGCTGGCCTTCGCCGGCGCGCTGGTGGCCGTCGCCCAACCCCGGTGGGCCGCCCCCGCCACCCTCGCCGCCGCCGCGGTGACCGCCGCCACCCTGCTCATCCCCGCGCGGCAGGACGCGCTGCGGCTGCTGGCCGGGGCCGCCTTCGTCGCCACCGGGGTCGCGCTGGCGGCACCCGGCGTCGCGGGCCTCGCCACGTCCGGCGACGTGGCGCTCTCCGTCGCCCGCCTCTGCTTCGGCCTCGGCGCGGCGGCGGTCGGGCTGGGCCTGATCGCCGATCTGGGCGCCCTGCTGGCGACGGCCGGCCTGGGCGTCGGTCTGATGATCACCGGGCTGGGGCTGCTCATCGTGCTCAACGGACACCTGCTGTTCGGGCTGCCCGTCATGCTGGTGGGGCTGGCCGGCACCGCCGCGCTGCTGGCCTTCCTCGCCCGCCGCGAGGTGCTGGTCGGGTTGACGCTCGTCGCCGGCGCGCCGGGCTTCGTCGGGTGGGGCGTTTCCCACATCGCCCTCGACGATGTCGTCGTCGGGGCGGCGCTCATCGTCCTGGCGGTCATGCTGGCGATCTCCGGGATCGCACTCATCGCCCGCCGCGACATCCTGGGCCGGGTCGCGCTGATCGGCGCCGGGTTGGCCGTCGCGGGTGCCGGGCTGGCCAACATCGGCAACGGTGACGTGCTGCTCGGCATGGGCGGCGTCGGCAGCGGAGCCGCCATCGCCGCGACCATGGGCCGCACGCTGACCGAGGGGAGCACCGCCGACGGGGTGCGCGGCTGGTGGCGACGCATCACCGAGGACCGGCACGCGTCACCAGGCCCGGGCGCGGTGCTCACACCGTCCGGGTCAGCGGCGCCGTTTGCGGGATCGTCGGAC
>NZ_JBPQTL010000075.1:0-27422 GCF_051386295.1 Micromonospora sp. URMC 105
ATAAGAGACAGGCCCCGTTGGGGCGACGCGGCCCGCGCGTTAAGGTTCAACCCGTCGCCACTCGGGCGAAATCTTTCGTTCAGACATCCCTGGAAGTGAGGATCGGCAATGACGCAGGACCACACCACTGGCCCGGACGCCGCACCGGAGACCCCGGCGCCATGGCGGCCCTCGCGGACGGTGGCGGTGGTGCTGGCCGGTGGCACCGGGACCCGGCTCGGCCTGGGCATCCCGAAGCAGCTGCTGAAGATCGCCGGTAAGCCGATCATCGAGCACACCCTGACCGTCTTCGAGGCCGCGCCGGAGATCGACGAGATCATCGTGCTGATGGCCACCGGCCACGTCGCCGACGCCCAGCAGATCGTCGACAAGGCCGGCTTCCGCAAGGTCAGCAAGGTGATCGAGGGCGGCGACACCCGCAACGCCACCACCCGGATCGCGCTGGACGCGGTGGGCGAGGGCGACGTCAACATCCTCTTCCACGACGCGGTCCGGCCCCTGGTCAGCGCCCGCATCGTGCGCGAGTGCGTGAACGCGCTGTGGACCTATGCCGCGGTCGACGTGGCGATCCCCTCGGCCGACACGATCATCCAGGTCGACGAGAACGAGTGCATCACCGACATCCCGGTCCGCGCCACGCTGCGCCGCGGCCAGACCCCGCAGGCGTTCCGCTCCGGCACCATCCGGGAGGCGTACCGGCGGGCCGAGGGTGACCCGGACTTCGCCGCCACCGACGACTGCGGCGTGGTGCTGCGGTACCTGCCCGGCACGCCGATCAAGGTGATCGACGGCTCGGACGAGAACATCAAGGTCACCCACCCGGTCGACGTGCACCTGGCGGACAAGCTCTTCCAGCTCGCCGCCGCCCAGGCGCCCCGGCTGACCGACCACCGCAGCTACACCGAGGAGCTGACCGGCCGGACGATCGTCATCTTCGGCGGCAGCTACGGCATCGGCCACGACCTGGCCGAGCTGGCCCGCCGCTACGGCGCCCAGGTCTTCCCGTTCAGCCGCTCCTCCACCGGCACCCACGTCGAGCGCGCCGAGGACGTCGAGGCCGCGCTGAAGACCGCCTTCGAGGCCACCGGCCGGATCGACCACGTGGTGGTCACCGCCGGCATCCTGGAGAAGGGCTCGCTGGCCGACATGGACCAGGAGACGATGGACCGGGTGCTCCAGGTCAACTTCGTCGGCCCGGTCATCGCCGCCCGGCAGTCGCTGCCGTACCTCCAGCAGACCAAGGGTCAGCTGCTGCTCTACACCTCCAGCTCCTACACCCGGGGCCGGGCCCAGTACGCCCTCTACTCCTCCACCAAGGCCGCCCTGGTCAACCTGACCCAGGCCCTGGCCGACGAGTGGGCCGAGTTCGGGGTACGGGTCAACTGCATCAACCCGGAGCGCACCGCGACCCCGATGCGGACCAAGGCCTTCGGCGAGGAGCCGGAGCACACCCTGCTCGCCGCCGAGACGGTGGCCCAGTCCTCGCTGGACGTGCTGATCTCCGACCTGACCGGCCAGGTGATCGACGTGCGCCGGGCGCCGGGCGAGCCGGCCCCGGTGCCGGCGCAGCCCACCGCCGCCGACCAGGACCGGGTGGCCAGCGGCGTCGACGCCGGCTGACCTCGACCGCGGAGACGAGTGCGCGACATGCGTGGTGACCTGGTCAGGAAACTGATCGCACGATGCCTGACCACCGGGCTGGCCGTGGTCGCGTTCCTGGTGGTGGCGCTGACCGGCGCCACCGGCTGGGGGCTGGCGCTGGCCGTGGCCGCGCTGGTCGCGGCCGGGGCGGAACGCCGGGTCCGGCCGGGCGCCGACATCAGCGCCGAGTCGGTGCTGCTCGCCGCCGGCATCCTGGTCGGGTACGCCCGCCGCCTCGACGGCGGCTTCGACCCGGCGCTGGCGCTCACCGCGCTGGTGCTGCTCGGCCTGGTGCTGCTGGTGGGGCCGCTGCGCGACGCCGGCAACCTGGAGATCCGGGCGGCGAACCTGCCGGTGCGCACCTGGACCCCGCTGGTCGCCGCGCGCCTCGGTGGCGCGCTGCTGGCGCTGCTCGGGGTGGTGGCGGTGGCCGCCGCCCTCACCCTGCCCGCCCTCGTCGCGCTGGCCGCCGCCCTGCTGGTGGCCGGCGCCTGCGCGGCGGTCGGGCTCGACCTGGCCCGCCGGCGGTTCCGGCCGACGGCGGGGGGCGGCCCGGTGGCCCGGGCGCTGCGGGCACACCAGCCGGAGTTCCTGCTCTACTTCTCCGCGCCTCCCGGCTCGGAGTACCAGGTCACCATGTGGCTGCCGTACCTGGAGCGGCTCGGCCGGCCGTTCGTGGTGCTGCTGCGGGAACCGGAGTTCCTGCCGAGCATCGCCGCCGCCACCAGCGCGCCGGTGGTCTACTGCCCCACCCTCAAGGCGATGGACGAGGCGCTGGTGCCGAGCCTGCGGGTGGCGTTCTACGTCAACCACGGCGCGAAGAACAGCCACTGCATCCGGTTCTCCCACCTCACCCACGTGCAGCTCCACCACGGTGACAGCGACAAGGCGCCGAGCGCCAACCCGGTCTCGGCGATCTTCGACCGGATCTTCGTGGCCGGTCCGGCCGCCGTCGAACGGTACGCCCGCGCCGGGGTGGAGATCCCGGCGGAGAAGTTCGTCGTGGTCGGCCGCCCGCAGGTCGAGGCGATCGAGGTACGCACCGAGCCGGCCACCGGCCTGCCGCATCCCACGGTGCTCTACACGCCGACCTGGACGGGGCACCACGCCGACGCCAACTACTGCTCGCTGCCGGTGGCGGAGACGCTGCTGCGCCGGCTGCTGGACCGGGGCGCGACGGTGATCCTGCGGGCCCACCCGTACACCTCGCAGAACCCGGCGTCGGCGCGGCAGCTGGCGCGGTTGACCGAGCTGCTCGCGGCCGACCGCACCCGCACCGGCCGGCAGCACCTCTGGGGTGCCGCCGCGAGCCGGGAGCTGTCCCTGGTCGACTGCGTCAACCGGGCCGACGCGCTGGTCTCCGACGTCTCCGGAGTGATCTCCGACTTCCTGTACTCGGGCAAGCCGTACGCGGTGACCGACATGGGCGTGGACGGAGACGACTTCGTGGCGCGGTTCCCCCTCGCGGGCTCCGGCTACGTGCTGCGGCGGGACATGTCCAACGTGGACGAGGTGCTGACCGGGCTGCTGGACACCGATCCGCTGGCCTCGGCCCGGTGGCAGACCCGCCGCCGCTACCTGGGTGACTTCCCGGCCGACTCGTACGCCGACGGGTTCCTCGACGCGGCCCGGCGCGAGCTGGAGCCGGGCTGGAACCCGCCGGTGCCGCGCGCGTCGCAGACCGGCACGCGCGACGACGCGGCCGTCTTCGGCACCGCCTGAACCCCGCACCCGACGCCCCGCGCCGCCCCGGCAGCGCGGGGCGTCGCGCTGTGTCCGCGCTGGTCAGAGGCACGGGAACAGGCCGTGCGGCGGCGCGCACGGCGAAAGTTATTTACAACTTCTCACCATTGTAAATATTTATCGCCGTCAGCATACTGGCAGCCGGGCGCGCGATCGACCGGCGGCGGCACGGCCACCGGTGACCGCGCACCGGCGACGCGGCGCGCCCCGACGCCGCTCGCCTCCCTCCGTCCCCCGGGAGTGCGCACATGCCATCACCCCTTCGCCGCGTCGCCTGCTGGCTCGGCGCGGCGTCCCTCGCCGTCCTGACCATGCTGGCCATGCCGGGCGCGGCCCACGCCGCCACCCCCAACTGGCCGACGCTGAGCACCGGCACCGGCGGCGCCAACGTCAGCACCGCCCAGTTCCTGCTCCGCCACCACGGCCGGACGCTCACCGTCGACGGGTACTACAGCGCCGGCACCGCCGCCGCCACCAGCTCCTTCCAGTCCGCCAACGGACTGGCGGCCGACGGGATCGTCGGGCCGCTGACCTGGGGCAAACTCGTGGTCACTCTGGATCCCGGCGCGAACAACAACGCCGTACGGGCGTTGCAGACGGCGCTGAACAAGTACGGCTACGGCCTCACCGTCGACGGCGTGTGGGGCGCCTCGACCACCACCGCGGTCTCCGCCTTCAAGTCCGGCCGGGGACTCACCGGCGGCACCACCGTCGGCGCCACCACCTGGCAGTGGCTGGTCGGCGGCGGTGGTGGCGGCGGCACCTGGGCCCCGGTCATCGACCGGTCGGTGCTGCCCCGCTCCGAGTACGACGACCCGCACCACGACTACCCCGCGATCGACCTGCCCACCCAGACCGGGGTGACCACGTACGCGATCACCGCCGGCACGGTGTCCCACGCCGGCGGCAGCTGCGGCTACGGCGTCGGGATCACCGGCGACGACGGCGCGTACTACCTGTTCTGTCACCTGTCGTCGCGCTCCGTCGCCGCCGGCGCCAGGGTCAGTGCCGGTCAGGTCATCGGGTACACCGGCGCCACCGGCAACGTGACCGGCCCGCACCTGCACATCGAGGTCCGCGTCGGCGGCGTCAACCGGTGCCCGCAGCAGTTGCTGCTGGCCATCTACGACGGTGCGACGGTGCCGGCCGCGGCCAGCCTGCCCAGCAGCGGCTGCAGCTACTGAGCGACCGGAGGTGGGCGGTCGGGCCCGGAGCCCGGCCGCCCACCATCGCTCACAGGTACGGGTCGAGCAGGGCGAGCACCGCCGCCGGGTCCTCCACGTGCGCGTTGTGCCCGAGACCGGGCAGGGTCACCACCGGCACGCCCAGCTCGGCGAGCTGCGCGTCGGTGACCATCGGGTCGTGCTCGCCCCGGGCCAGCAGCACCGGGACGTCGGTGGCGGCCAGCAGGGCGGGCAGCTCCGGCGCGCCGACCGCGAAGGCGGCCGGGTCCATGGCCAGCCGCCAGCGGCCGTCCTCGACGCGCAGGCCCGCGTCGACCGCCGGGTGGTCCGGCGCGAACAACCCGCCGAGGCCGGCCACCTTCAGGTAGCGGCGGGCCGCCTCGTCCCGGGTCGCGAACCAGGTCACCGGCCGCTCGGACAGCTCCCGCGCCCGGGCCAGCTCGGCCGGCGACCAGACCGCCTTGATGCCCAGCCCCACCACCGCGTCCACCGGCAGCCCCGCCTCGCGGGCGGCCAGCGCCAGCGCGACCACCCCGCCCAGGGAGTGCCCGAGGACCACCAGCCGCTCACCCGGCCGCGCGCCCTCGGCCGCCGGGCCGAGCCGCGCCGCGACCTGCCCGGCGAGCCCGGCGAAGGAGTACCCGGGCAGCGGCGGGGAGAAGCCGTGCCCGGCCAGGTCCGGCGCCAGCCAGCGGCCCGGCCAGCGGTGTTCCAGCAGCGGCGCCCAGGGCAGCCACACGTCGCCGGTGGCGCCCATCCCGTGCAGCAGCAACAGCAGGCGGCGGGTACCCGAGTCGTCGGTCATGGGGCGCAGTGTGCCACCGCCCGGTTCCGCCGCGCGAGACGCGCCGACGACGACGGGCACCACCCCCAGGGGGGCGGTGCCCGTACGTGCGGTGGTGCGAGGTCAGGCCGAGTAGCCGCGGGTGGCGATCCAGTTCGCCAGGTCGATGGTGCTGATCCAGTACGTCGGCACGTTCGGGTCCGCCGAGTCGGCGATCCGGACCGTGCGGCCGTCGTTCTTGTAGCCGACCACGGCGATGTAGTGGCCGCCCGGGAAGGAGTGCCAGCCACCGGCGGTGTCGGTGGCGGAGCCCGCCACGTTCGCCACGACACCCCGCCCGTCGTTGATGGTCTCGATGACGTCGGCCTGGAGCCGGTCGATCTGCGCGGAGCTGGGGGTGCCGTCGAACATCCGGGTGCGGTACGGGTCGCCCTTGACCGACTGGTTCAGGACCCGGGTGGTGTCCCGCGCCGAGTTGGTGCCCATCTCGGTGGTGCCGAGCGGGCCGACCAGCTCGTCCTGGCTGCGCTCGACGCCGGCCGCGCTGAGCGCGTGGCGCACCGCCGCCGGACCGCAGTTGTAGAACGTGTTCTGCGCCTGGTAGTCGATCCGCAGGACCTTGGTCGACGGCGGCTTGGGAGCCGCCTTGCGGGTCACGTCCGGGTCCGCCTTGGCCTTGCCGGCGGACGACGGCGAGGACGGGCGGTGGTGGGTGGTGGCGCGGTCCTGGCCACGGCTGGCGACCTCGTCCAGCCGGGGCGCCAGCTCGGCGGCGACGGCGGCCGAGGTCTGCTGGCGGGCGGGCGCCTCGTCGGCGAGCAGGGTGGTGGCACCGGAGACCAGCACGAGCGCGGCGGCCGAACCGGCGAGGAGCTGGTACGACCGCTCGCCGGCCAGCCGGCGCAGCTGCCGCTTCAGGGTGTGCTTCACGTGTTCCTCCACGGTACGAGGGCGGGAGCGGCGTGCCGGACCGGCGGGTGACGAGACGTCACCCGCGGTGTGAGGACCGGTGCAGAGGCCGCTCGGCGGGGGTGCGCCCGGGCAGTGGCCGGGCGGCGGGGTGTGGGCCGGGATCAGCGCGCGAGGGCGCGGCGGACCTGCGGGAACACCCCGGTACCGAGGTGGAGAGGGATGCGAGGGTGCTGCACGAAGTGGAAACTCCTTCCGACACCGCCTACCGGGTTAGCTGACGGATTCGGGCGGGAAGAACGCCCTACCGCGGGCCGTGGCCCGCGGATTCACCCCAGACGTGCGTGGGTCCCCGGTTCGTGAAAGTCACGATTGAGCGGGTCGGTGCGGCGTCGCCTCTTGCGATCGGAAACCGCACCGGACGGGGCGACACTACTGGCCGGTCCACCTGCCCGCCAAGCGTCCCCAGCTGCGTAAACATCATCGGGGCGACTAATTTGCCGTACAGTTCGGCACTGACGCCACTCAATGGGACGGACGTTTGTTACGGCACGGTCGGGTCACAACCGGACGGCCGGGCGGCAACGTCAGCGGATCGCGGCGATCGATGTCACCGACTGTTACGAGTGACCGTTTCCGTGATCGCGGTGACGCGGCTCACGAAATTCGGGTAACGATTCGGTCGCGGCGTCAGCCCACCCGGGCGGGCCGCCAGCGCGCCGCAGGCGCCGTCCGCGCCGCCCCCGTCGCCGCCCGTGGCGCGGGCACCCGCCCCGGACGCAGCCGCTGCGCCGCCGCGTACGCCTCTGCGCTCAGGGCACGGGCCGCCTCGGCGGCCAGTTCGGCGTCCCGCCACGCCGACCGCTCCCGTTCGGCCGCCGCCCGGTACGCGTCCCGCCGGCCGTCGCGGACCGCCCGGACCAGCAGCACCTCCTGCTCGACCGGGTGCCGCCGGGAGTCCCAGCCGTCCCGGTGCGCGAAGACGTCCCGCAGCCGCTCCACGGGCAGCTCGCCGCGCCAGTGGGCGGCCACCGCCGCCTGGTGCAGCCAGCGCTCCCGGCCCGCGTACTCGGCCGGCGTGCGGGGCGTACGCGGGGCGGGCAGTGCGGCGGCGCCGACGAACCGACGGGCGGCGGTCTCCGCGTCGTCGTACACCTCCCAGGCCCGGTCCATCTCCTCCTGAGCGGTCAGCCAGGCCTCCCGCCGCCGGCGGGCGGTCTGGGCGGCGCCGGCCGCGGCGACGGCGACCTCCTCGGCGTACCGGCGCAGGTCCGCCAGCTCCGTCGCGGGGCTGGGAGCCGGGGACGCCTCGACGGCCGGCTCGGCGGCGGTCTCCCGCTCCGGGCGGGCGACCAGCACGGTGAGCACGGTCAGGGCGAGCACGAGCAGGGCCGACCAGATGGCGGCGGCGGTCGGGACCTCGACGAGGAACTGGTAGACGACGGTGTTCATGGTCGGCACCTCCCGGAAGGGGGACGCGGATGAGGAGTCCGCACGCCGGCCCGGGGCGGCGGGGCGAGGCCGGGGGGCGTCGCACGCCGGTGGGCGGGTGCGGTGGCGTGGTTCTCGACAGGTGCGGTCGCGGGTCACCCCCGCGTGGGCGGTCAGCCGAGCGGCGGGGCGCGCGGGCCGCTGGCGCCGACGGCCGGCCCGGCCAGGGGCGGCGGCGCGGTGACCGGGTGGGCCGATCGGCCGGCCCGGTCGATCGAGGCGACCGGGTCGAACGGCACGACCGGCGGGGCGACGAGGGCGTGGCCCGCGCTCCGGGCGTCCCCGGCGCCGAGCGTCACGGCGGGACCGGCCGCGATCGTGCCGGCGGGGCCTGCGGCGATCGTGCCGGCGGAGCGGGCGGTGAGGTCGACGGCGGGGCTCGCGGTGAGGTGGACGGCGGCCGCGCGGACGGCGGACACGTCGGGCACCGCCAGGTCGGCGAGGGCCGGCGCGGCGGCCGGACGCGGGGCGGCGGCGCCCGGGCCGGTGTCGGACACGGCCGAACCGCCGAGGGAGAGCGCGACCGCCAGGGCGAGGCCGGTCAGCAGCCGGGAGCTCCAGCGCGCGACCCACCACAGGGGACTGGTGCGCGCGACCGGGAGCACGGCATAACGCTACCGCCGATGCCCGGTGATCGCAGCGTCGCCGGGCGTGTCGGCGCGGCACTCACGACCGCGCGACCGGTCGAGCGCCGCCCGTCTGCGGCGTGTCGGGCAGTCCCTCGGCAACGTCACCCCGACCTGCCGGCGAACCGCCCGGGGCAGCGCCGGTCCCGAGCACCTGCCGACGGGCGTCCTCACCGGGCCGGCACGGAGGGCGTGCCGTGTCCTCCCCCGGGCCACCACTTGCGGCGTGTCGGGCAGTCCTCCACGGATGTCACCCCGACATGCCGGCAAACGGCGCGACGCCGACGGGCTCCGCGGCCGCGGGCGGGCCGGAGCGGCCGGGGTGGACCGGTCAGCGCGACGGACTCCCGGGGCGGGCCGGAGCGGCCGGGGTGGACCGGTCAGTGCGACGGGCTCCGGGGCGGGCCGGAGGCCAGGGTGGACCGTTCAGTGCGGGTCGCGCGGGCCCGCGTACTCGATCGGTCGGCCCGCCGGAACGTCGGTGGCGGCCCCCCGGGGTGCCGGCGTGGCGCGCCGCGGCGGCGCCTCCCTGTCCAGGGTCGACGCGACGCGGGCGGGTCGCGGGCGGCGGCGGGGGGCCAGGCGGCGCATCATCGGCGTCTCCACCCAGCGGTGCAGCAGGGCCGCCAGCATCAGGTTCACCGCCAGGAAGCCGAGGATCGCCAGCGGGCCCCACCAGCCGGGCAGCCCGACGCCGAGGTGGCCGGTGGCGCGCAGCACGGTGACTATCACCAGCACGTGCACCAGGTAGAAGGCGAACGAGACCTCACCGAGCCAGACCAGCCGGCGGTGCCGCCAGGGCGAGGGCAATCCGCGTACGTCCGCGTCCGCCGCCGCGGTGATGACCAGGATGTACGCCACGGAGAGGATCGCGGCCCAGAGCTCGGCCCGGATCCACTGCCCCGCCACCACCCAGGTGACCACGAAGATGAGGCTGGCCAGCGGCAGTCCGGGGCCCCGCCAGCGGCCGCGCCGCATCAGCTCGGCCGCCGCCACGCCCAGCCAGAACTCCAGCGAGCGGACCACCGGGAAGATCTGGGTGAACCACCAGGTGCTCTCCTCCGGCACCAGCGCCTGCCCCGGCCAGAGCGCCACGATCAGCAGCGGCACTGCCGCCACCACCGCCCAGAGCAGGCCGGCGCGGGCCCGGCGCAGCGCCGGCAGCACCAGCGGCAGGCAGAGGTAGAAGAACAGCTCGCAGGAGAGCGACCAGCTCACCGTGTTGATGCTGTAGAAGTAGCCGGGCGTCGGGTCCCAGGCCTGCACGAGGAAGAGGCTCTCCAGCGCGGCGCGGGGCACGATGGTGTCGGCGAACCACCACATCACGAGCAGCGCCGCCGCCCAGGTCAGCACGTGGTTCGGGTAGACCTTGGCGAGCCGCCGCCGCCAGAAGTCGCGCCGCCGGTCCCCTTCGCGGGCCGACCAGACGAGCACGAATCCGCTGAGGATGAAGAAGAACTGCACCCCGGACAGGCCCAGGGTGAAGAGCCCGCCGACGACCGCCTGGTAGTCCGGCTCGCCGACGATCCGCATGGTGCCCGCGTGGTACCCGAAGACCAGCATCGCGGCCACCCAGCGCAGCCCGGTCAGCGAGGGCAGCCGGCTCGCGGCGGCCGTCGGTGCGCCCACCGCGCTCGTCATGCCGGGCACTCCGCCGTCGCCACGCTCACCCGCACGTACCTCTCCTCCCCCGGCCGCTCGCCGCCGCGACCGCGGCCCGGCGCCGGACGGTGGCACCGGTCGGGCCACCGTCCGGGGACCCTACCGGCCGGTCGAGCCGCCACCAGCAGGCCGGGGGACGCGTTGTCATCGGGAGATGTACGTCGGCTGTCGATTGCCCTAATATTCCCCGGACCCGCAGCCGACGTCGTGCCCGGTGCGGGCCGGCCGGCGTCCTGTCCCGGGCCGCCCCGGCACGCGGACCACGAATGGAGCGGCGATGCACCAGCGGATCCTGATGCGGGCGAAGAAGGGCCCGTTCGACGTCCGCTCGCCCGAGGAGGCCTTCGAAGGCGACTGGATCGGCGTCAACAACGGCAACCTCGTCTTCAGCCACGCCGCGCACAAGCTGCTCAGCACGACGACCGCCGAGATCACGCCGACCGAGTTCAAGGTCAACCCGCGCGACGCCGACGAGATCAACGAGCGGTACGACGTCTACGTCGTCCCCCTGGCCAACGCCTTCCGGCGCAGCTACGCCCACCGCATCGAGCTGATGACCCGACTGGTCGAGCGGCTGAAGATCCCGGTGGTGGTGCTCGGCGTCGGCGTCCAGACCGACGTGGCGGGCGACCGCGAGTACCTGCGCCCGATCGACGACGTGGTCAGCCGGTTCGTCCGCGCGGTGCTCGACCGCTCGCCCAGCATCGGCGTACGCGGCGAGATCACCGAGGGCTACCTGCGCACCCTTGGCTTCTCGGCCGTCGACGTGATCGGCTGCCCGTCGATGTTCCTGCACGGGGACCGGCTGACGGTGCAGAAGACCAAGCCGACGCTGGAGCCCGAGGACCGGGTCGCGCTGACCGTCTCCCCGTACGTCAAGTCGATGGCGAAGATCATCGCCTCGCACCACCAGCGCTATCCCAACCTGCGCTACCTGCCGCAGGACCTGACCACCCTCGGCACGCTGCTCTACGGCGACGCCCCGGAGGATCGGGGCAAGACCAGCCCCATCCCGGTGCACACCTCGCACCCGCTCTTCGTCGAGGACAAGGTGCGGATGTTCCTCGATCCGTGGACCTGGATGGACTACCTCGCCGGCTTCGACTTCGCCTTCGGCACCCGGATCCACGGCACCATCACCGCGCTGGTCGCCGGCACCCCCGGCTACCTCTTCGCGCACGACTCGCGGACGCTGGAGCTGGCCCGGTACTTCGACATCCCGCACCGGACGATGAAGCAGGTGCCCGCCGACGTGGACGCCGCGCAGCTCTACGCCGAGGCGGACTACACCGCCCTGCACGCCGGTCACCGGGCCCGCTACGAGCGGATGGCCGCGTTCCTCGCCGCGCACCGGCTCGGCAACGCGTTCGACGACGGCGACGCCACCACCCGTTTCGACGAGCGGGTACGCGCCACCAGCTTCCCGCCCGCCGTCCGCCCGGCCACCGCGACCTCCCCGGAGGCCCTGCTGGAGCGGATCCAGTGGCTGCGGGACCGCAACACCCAGCTGGGCGGCCAGCTGCGGGCGCTGGAGGAGCAGCGGTTGCGGGCCCGGGTCAGGCGGGCGGTCGGCGCGCCGGTGCGGCGGATCCTGAGTCGTTAACCCGCCGCTCGGGCGCTGTTCAGTAACTCCATCTCCCCCGGATACGTCAGGTTCCGGGCGCGTCCACCCGGGTGCACCAGGGTGGCGGCGTGGTCAACGAGCCGACGCGCGCCACCGTCCTGCTGAGCATCGTGGTGCCGGTCCACGGGGTGGAGGCGTACCTGTACCAGTGCCTCGAGTCGATCCGGGCGGACGTCCCGGCCGGCGACCGGGGCACGGTCGAACTGGTCGCCGTCGACGACGCCTCCCCGGACCGGTGCGGCGACATGCTGCGTTCGTACGGCGTCGGCCGGCCCGAGGTGCGCACCGTGCACCTGAGCAGCAACGTCGGTCTGGGGCCGGCCCGCAATGCCGGCCTGGAGGTGGCGACCGGCGAGTACGTCTGGTTCGTCGACAGCGACGACTGGCTGCCGCCGGGCACCATCCCCGCGGTGCTGGACCGGCTGCGCGCGCACCGCCCCGACGTGCTGCTCGTGGATCACGTGCGGGTGCACGAGGGCGGGCGGCGCGAGCTCGACGCCAGCAGTCCGCTGCTGCGCGGCGTGCCGGACGTGGTGCGCCTGGCGGACCGGCCGCAGCTGCTGCGGGTACAGCACACGGCCTGGAACAAGGTGGTCCGCCGCGCCTTCATGGACGAGCTGGAGCTGCGCTTCCACCCCGGCTGGTACGAGGACATCCCGTTCAGCCACCCGCTGCTGATCGGCGCGGAGAAGATCTCGGTGCTGGACCGGGTCTGCTACCTCTACCGGCAGGGCCGGCAGGGGGCGATCACCTCCACCCGCAGCGGCCGGCACTTCGACGCCTTCGACCAGTACGACCGGCTGCTGGACTGGGTCGGGCGGCGGTACCCGGACGAGCGGCTGCGGGCCGAGCTGTTCGGGCTGATGGTCAGCCACATGCTGGTGGTGGTCGGCAACGACGACCGGCTGCACCCGCACCTGCGCCGGGAGTTCTTCCACCGGGTGGCCGCGCAGTACCGGCGCCACCTGCCGGCGGGCGGCTACCCCCGCCCCGGCGGGGTGGTCGGGCTCAAGCACCGGCTGGTCGGCCGGGACAGCTACCTCGCGTACGCGGTGCTGCGGCACGCCCACCGGCTCGCGGGTCGGCTGCGCCGGTCCGCCGCGGCCCCGGCCGGCACCGCACCACCCGCCGTGAACCGGGCCGCCGCCGGCGGGGCGGACCGGGCCGAGGTGACCGACGCGCTGGCCGGTCACGGCACGCCGTGACGACGGGTCCAGTCGTACCGCCGTGGGCGTCCGGAGCCGGGCCGGACACCCACGGCGGGACAGTTTTCCAGGTCGTCCACGGACGACGAGGCAGGGACCGCGCCCGGGCGCGGACGCACAGCGGAGAGAGGTCGGCATGACGACGACAGTGAAGATCGGACCGCACGTGGTCGGGACCGGGGAGCGACCCTTCGTGGTCGCCGAGATGTCCGGCAACCACAACGGTGAGCTGGACCGGGCGCTGGCCATCGTGGACGCGGTGGCGGCCAGCGGCGCGCACGCGCTCAAGCTCCAGACGTACCGGCCGGACACCATCACCATCGACGTCGACACCCCGGCCTTCCGGATCTCCGGCGCGCACGAGCTGTGGGGCGGGCAGAACCTGTACCGGCTCTACGAGCGAGCGCACACGCCGTACGAGTGGCACGCGCCGATCTTCGCCCGGGCCCGCGAGCGGGGACTGACCGTCTTCTCCTCGCCCTTCGACGCGACGGCGGTGCAGTTGCTGGAGGAGCTGGACGCGCCCGCGTACAAGATCGCCTCGTCGGAGCTGGTGGACCTGCCGCTGATCCGGCTGGTCGCCGGCACCGGCAAGCCGCTGGTGATCTCGACCGGGATGGCGACGGTGGCCGAGATCGACGCCGCGGTGCGCACCGCCCGCGAGGGTGGGGCCGGTGGCATCGTGCTGCTGGCCTGCACCGCCTCCTACCCGGCCCCGCCGGCGGACAGCAACCTGCGCCGCATCCCCGTGCTCGCCGACGCGTTCGGCGTGCCGGTGGGCCTCTCCGACCACACCCCCGGCATCGGTGTGCCGGTGGCCTCGGTGGCGCTGGGCGCCTGCTTCATCGAGAAGCACGTGACGCTGGACCGCGCCGACGGCGGGGTGGACTCGGACTTCTCGCTCAACCCGGACGAGCTGGCCGCGCTGGTGGTCGAGTCGGGGCGGGCGTACGCGGCCCTCGGCGGCACCGCGATCGGTCCCACCCCCGCCGAGCGGGAGGGGCTGCGCTTCCGCCGCTCGCTCTACGTGGTGGCGGACGTGCGGGCCGGCGATCCGGTGACCGCCGACACCGTGCGGTCGATCCGGCCCGCGGGCGGGCTGCCGCCGGTGGAGATCGAGAAGGTGCTGGGCCGCACCTTCGCCGTCGACGTCCCGCGCGGCACCCCGTTGAGCTGGGATCTCATCTGAGCCGTCGCTGACCGACACCGGCTCCGGGCTTCCGGGGCCGGTGTCGCCGTCTGCCGGCCGGCCGCGGTGTCCTGGCTTCCTTTGTGGAGCTGATGTCGTGAACGACTCAGCCGACCAGGGCTGCGGCTCCGCACAGGCGGCGCCGCGGCCTCAGGCGGCATAGCGCGGCCCCAGGCGCCGCCGCACGGAGTGAGGCGCCGCCTCACGGCGTGAGGCGCGGCCGCACGGCGTGAGGCCCCGCCGTGCGAACCGAGCCGGCAGGCCGAGCGGGACCCAGCGCGGCGCGCGGCGGTCGGTCAGGGCGCGAAGGCGACGGTCACCACCACGTCGTCCAGGCGCAGGGTGCGCCACACCGCCCGGCTCTGCGGGGGAACGGCCAGCCCGTGCCGCCGCCACCAGGCGGCCACCGGCACGTCGGCCAGCTTGCAGAGGCTCTCCGCCCGGGTCCAGCGGGCCCAGAAGTCGGCCCGCCCGAAGCGGTGCGCCAGTGCGGGCGGGACGTCCGCGTCGGCCCGCTCGGCGTCCACCGCGACCCGCCAGCCGGGGGTCGGCGGGCCGTACCAGCCGACGCAGCGCCCGTCGTCGAGGTGGCTGCGGGTGACGGCGTACGCCAGGTCGGCCGGCCGGCCCACCCGCAGGTGCCGTTCGGCGGCGCCGAGCAGGGCCGGCACCGGCCGGGGCGCGCCGACGGCGGGCCCCGGCCGGAGCGGGGCGTCAGATGGAGGCCGCACCGTCCACCACGATGACATGGCCGTTGATGTTGGTCTGCTCGCGCAGCAGCATCCGCACCACCGGCACGACCTCCTCCGGCTCGGTGAGGTGGCCGGTCGGGGTGCGCCGGACGATCTGGTCGAGCTGGGTGCTGCCCAGCACGGCGGACATCTCCGAGGCGAAGAAGCCGGGTGCCACCGCGTTGACCAGCATCCGGCCGCCCAGCTCGCGGGCGAGCGAGCGGGTGGCCGCGTCCATGCCGCCCTTGGTGGCCGAGTACGCCACCAGCCCGGGAAAGCCGCGCTGGGCGCAGATCGAGGTGACGTTGACGATCCGCCCGCGCAGCCCCTTGCCCAGCATCCGGCGGATCACCAGGCGGGTGAGCTGCAACGGTGCGGTCAGGTTGGTCTCGATGATCCGGGCGATGTCGGCGGTGGAGGTGTGCACGTGCAGAGAGTCCTGCCCGACCGCGGCGTTGTTGACCACGCCGTCGATCGGGCCGAGCCGCTGCTCCACCTCCCGGACGAAGGCCTGGGTGGCGGCCGCATCGGTCACGTCGACGGCGCCGACGTGCACCCGGTCGGGATGCATGTCGGCCAGCTTCTCCAGCTCTGGCGTGACGGTGCGGGCGAAGGCGGCCACCCGGACGCCGGCGTCGAGCAGGTCGGTTACGATGGCCAGGCCCAGCCCCCGGGATCCGCCGGAGACGAGGACCACGGTGCTGGGCGGGACGAGCGGGGAGTCAGACATCGCTCTTCAACGTCTCCTTGACGGGAATCTCGGTGAACATGCGGATGCGGCGCGGCACCGCGTACTCGGGGAGCCGGTCGGCGCACCAGCGCACCAGCGTGGCCTCGTCCAGCGGCTCGCCGGACGGCGTCGGCACCACCTCGGCGACGACCATCCGGCCGAGCACCGGGGCCCGCCGACCGCTGACCCGGGCCCAGGCCACCCGTGGGTGGGCGGTGAGCACGCCCCGGACCAGCCCGGCGGAGACCTTGCTCCCGCCGACGTTGATCTCGTCGGAGTCGAGCCGGCCGGTGATCAGCACCCGGTCGTCGACGATCTGCACCCGGTCGCCGGTGCGCACCGGCCCGGCCAGCCCGGCCCCGTGGTACGGCGAGGTGACCACCAGCTCGTCGCCGTCGACGGCGAGCCGGGGCCGGCCGGGCACCTCGCGGTCGAGCCAGTCGACCGGGAAGCCGGCGCGGCCGTCGTGCACCACGATGGACGCGCCGACCTCGGAGGAGGCGTAGATCCAGGAGATCCGGGCGGCCGGGAAGACCGCGCGGAGCTGGTCCAGGACGGCCTGGTCGACCGGCTCCCCACCCAGGGTGAGCTGGCGCAGCGGCACCCGGGCCAGGGCCGCGCCGTCGCGGTGCAGGGTGCGCCGCCAGAAGGTCGGGGTGCCCGAGGCGGCGTCCACGCCGTGCGCGGCGGCGACGGCCGGCCACTCGTCCAGCTCGTCCGGGTCGATGACCACGAGGTGCTGCCCGGGCTGGGTCAGCGACAGCGTCACCACCTGCCACCAGGCGTACGTGCCGGGGGCGTACGGGCAGAGCCAGGTCCGCGACGGCTGGGCGCCCCGGACGGTGGTGAGCGACTCCAGGGTGTGCCCGACCCGCTTGGGCCGCCCGGTGGAGCCGGAGGTGAGCAGCCAGAGCCGGCCGGGCTCGGCCGGGCGGGTGTTCGTCGGCGGGACCGTCACCGGCCCGTCGGCGTCGAGTGTGGTCAGCGCGAAGCCGGCCGCGCGCAGCTCGTCGCGCATCGCCGGGTCGAGCCGGTGCGCGGTGCTGAGCAGCAGCTCGCTGCCGTGCACGGCGTGCTGCCGGGCGGCCGTCAGGGCGTCGGCGGAGCCGGCGGCGAGGACGGCGGCGGGCGACGGCAGGGCCGGCGCGGGCAGGGCCCGCCAGGTACGCGCGACGCCGCCGACGACGACCCGGTTGTCCAGGCCGGCCGGGGTGGAGGTCGCGACGGTCACTGCCGCTGCAGCGTGCCGAGGAAGTCGAGCACGTCGCCCACGGTGGCGATCCGGCGCAGGCCGGGGGCGTCGAAGTTGAGCTCCTCCCCCGTCTCGTCCTCCACCCGCAGGGCCAGCTCGGAGAAGTCCAGCGACCGGAAGCCGATCTCCCGCAGGTCGGCGTCGTCGTCGTCCGGGAGCACCTTGCCCTGGTTGGCGAGGACCTGCGCCATGAGGTCGCGGATCTGCGCGCGACTCAATTCGTTCATGCGGCGGAGTGTACAGCCCCGGAATTGCCCTCACCATTTCCCGGGTAGGGTTTCCGAGGCCCGCAGGAATCGGACGGAAAGAGGTCGGCGTGCTGCGTGAGGCGACCGAGGACGACGTTAACCTGATGTTGTCCTGGCGTAATCAGGAAACCAACCGGCAGGTCAGCAAGAACAGTCATGAGATCACTGCGGCGGAGCACGCCGCGTGGTGGTCGCGGGTGCGGGCCGACCCCGGCCGCCGGGTGCTGGTGTACGTCCACGACGGCCGGCCCTGCGGCGTGGTGACCTTCTTCGACCTGCGGCTGGACGGTCCGCGTACCGGCTCGTGGGGTTTCTACCTGGACGCCGAGGGGCTGGCCGAGCGGGGCGAGACGCTGCCGGTCTGGCTGGCGGTGATGCGGGCGGCGGTGGACCACGCCTTCGACGAGTTGCGCCTCGACCGGCTCGACGGCGAGGTGCTCGCCGACAACATCGTGGTACGCCGGATGAACCGCCGCTTCCGGTTCGTCGAGGGCACCGAGGAACGCCAGGTGCACGACGGCCGGGAAATCGGCGTCGTCCCCATTTCCCTGCACCGGGACAATCGTCACCGGCGCTGATGTCGGCAATTGTCCGCCGCGCATTAACCGGTCGGCCATTTGCCGTTCATCCGGCGGCCGGAAACATCGTCCAGGCGCGCCGCCAGGCCGCCCAGTGCTGGCCGGGATTGCCGCCGAGGCGGACGAATCCGTAGCGGGCGCCGTCCCAGTCGTCCGGGGCGCCGGGCGCCCACCGGGCGAAGACCACCTCGGCGCCGGGCGGCGGCTGCTCGGCGAACCACCGCACGTCGGTCCAGGTCACCTGATGGCTCAGGTTGAACCGCAGGATGTAGTGCACCCCGACCGAGGCATGGACCCGCTCGCCGGGGCGTATGCCGAGGTCGGCGACGCGCGGGGTCGGCGCGGTCGCCGCCACCATCGGCCGGACCAGCCGGTCGGTGATCACCTGCATGGTGGCGAGGTTGACCACGACCAGCGCGGCGAGCACGGGCACCCGCAGCCGCGGCGCCCGGACGGCGGCGACCAGCAGCACGCAGGCCAGCGCGCCCACCGCCGCGCCGGTGAACGGGCGGAACTCGCGCCAGCCGCCGGTCAGCGCCATCAGGTCGGGCGCGCCGAAACCGCCGTAGCGCAGCTCGTGACCCCGGCTCGCCACGTAGGCGAGCCGGGCGGCGATCAACGCCGCGCCCGCCACCAGCAGCCCCAGCGCGACGGCCGCCCGGCCCAGCAGCACCCGGTACGCCACGGTGAGCAGCACCGCCACCCCCACCAGCAGCCAGAACGGGGCCAGCATCTGCACGTACCGCCCGTAGATGGCGTCCAGCGGCTTGGTGGTGATGCCGGCCAGGATCACCGACGCGCCGCCGGCCACGCCGGCGCTGGTCACCAGCGCGACGCCGAGCGTCCAGCGGACGGCGGCGTCGCGGCCGGGCCGGCGCAGCTCGCGCAGGGCGGCGGCCCAGGCGATCCCGGCCAGCCCGAACGTGATCACCACCAGGTACCAGAGCTGGGTGGCGACGGCCGCCCCGAGCCGCAGCAGCCCCTGACCGGAGGCGACGGCCCGGACGGTGCCGCCCCCGGGCGGGTTTCCGAGCAGGTAGACCCGGTCGCCGAGCAGCCGGATGCCGGCGGCGTTCACCAGGGCCAGGGCCAGCACCGGCAGCACCGCGGCGAGCACCTGCGCGGGGGTGGCCCGGCGGCGGACCAGCAGCAGCAGGACCAGCCCGGCGTGCACCGCCACGATCACCAGGCCCCGGGAGTGCAGCAGGTGGAACGCGCCGACCAGCGTGCCGGCCAGCGCGGCGGCCGGCACCCCCGGCCGGGCGATCCACCGGTGCACGGCCAGCAGCCAGGCCAGCACCAGCGGCGCCAGCACGGCGTCGATCATCGCCACCTGGGCGTAGAAGGCGGTGGCCGGCAGGGTCGCGGCCACCGCGGCGGCGACCAGCGCGGACGACCGGCGCAGCGCGAGCAGGCGGCGCGCCAGCAGGTACGCCAGCGGCAGCACGGTGGCGTTGACCGCCGCGTTGATCAGCTGCACCAGCCGGTAGCTGGCGGTGAAGTCCCGCTCGCCGAGGAACGCCGGCGAGATCAGCATCGGGTAGCCGACCCGGCGCAGCGGCCCGTTCTCGCTGCTGAAGCCGCCCGGCCCGCCGGCGAGCGCCCGCGCGGTGTTGAGGTAGCTGTCCTCGTCGGTGTGCGCGATCGGCAGCGCGACGTGCCGGGCCAGCCACATCCGCCAGGCCACCCCGGCGAGCCAGCCCAGCACCAGCAACGCGGGTACCAGCCAGCGCCGCCGGGCCGGCGACGCCGCCGCCTCGGCCGGGGCCGGAGCCCGTCCCCGTACGTCGGTACCGGACGCCATCGTCGCCTCCTGCTCGCTGGGTGACCCCGGCGACCGTCGGTCGGCAAGGGTCGGTGCCTGGTGCCGGCCCACCGCCGCGCCCGCCAGGTCGTGGACACACGAGCCGGTTGGCGGGAGCGGAACCGGTCCACGACCTCCGGCGGGCGAGGACGGGGTGCGGTCGATCCGGGCGCCGGAACGGTGGGGGTGGCCGGCGGTCGGAGCCGCCGGGGCCGCGCGGCCACTGTAGCCACGACCGATCCGGCAGGTCAGCCGCGCGGCACGGTCGGCGCAAGTGTTCGCCTGCCGGGCGTCCGGCATTCACGGGACCAGCGCGGTCGGTTCACCCGGGCGCGTCGGGGTGTTAACCCACCGTGGCTAGCGTCCGTCCGGTCGCGTGGCCCCCGGCCGCCGGCGCACAACCTGCGATCATGGGAGCACCACATTGAGCGAGCTGACGGGATCCTCCATCCTGGTCACCGGCGGCACCGGTTCCTTCGGTAGGACCTTCCTCCGGCACATCCTGGCCGAGGCCGACCCGGCCCGGGTGGTGGTCTTCTCCCGCGACGAGCTGAAGCAGTACGAGCTGCGCCAGCAGCTCGGCGACGACCCTCGGCTGCGCTGGTTCATCGGTGACATCCGGGACCGGCACCGGCTGACCCGGGCGATGCACGGCGTCGACCACGTGGTGCACGCCGCGGCGCTGAAGCAGGTGGACACCGCCGAGTACAACCCGTCGGAATTCATCGCCACCAACATCACCGGCTCCCAGCACGTGGTGGACGCCGCGATCGAGGCCGGCGTGCGGAAGGTCATCGCGCTCTCCACCGACAAGGCGTCCAGCCCGATCAACCTGTACGGCGCCACCAAGCTGGTCGGCGACAAGCTCTTCGTCTCCGCCAACCACTACGCCGCCCAGCACCCCACCCGCTTCTCGGTGGTCCGCTACGGCAACGTGGTGGGCTCGCGCGGCTCGGTGGTGCCGCTGTTCCGCCGGCTGGCCGCCGAGGGCAAGAGCCTGCCGATCACCGACAAGCGGATGACCCGGTTCTGGATCACCCTCGACCAGGCCGTCCAGTTCGTGATGGACAGCTTCGACCAGATGCAGGGCGGCGAGCTGTTCGTGCCGCGCATCCCCAGCATGCGCATCCTCGACCTGGTCGAGGCGGTCGCCCCGGACGCCACCACCCACGAGATCGGCATCCGGCCGGGCGAGAAGCTGCACGAGGAGATGATCGCGCCGGACGACAGCCGGCGGACGCTGCGCGCCCGGGACCGGTTCATCGTCCAGCCCACCATCGCCACCTGGGGTTACCAGCCGCCGGTCGGCTGCGAGCCGGTGCCGGACGGGTTCGCGTACCAGTCGGACACCAACGACGAGTGGCTGAGCGTCGAGCAGCTGCGCGACATGCTCGGCATCGGCGCGTGACGGCGATGCTTCCGTACGGGCGGCAGTCGGTCACCGACGACGACGTCGACGCCGTGGTGGCCGCGCTGCGCAGCGACTGGCTCACCACCGGCCCGCAGGTCGACGCCTTCGAGGCCGACCTGGCCCGGTGGACCGGCGGGGCCGCCTGCGCGGCCGTCTCCAACGGCACCGCCGCGCTGCACGTGGCGTACGCGGCGGCCGGGGTGGGCCCCGGCGACGAGGTGGTGGTGCCGCCGATGACGTTCGTCGCCACCGCCAGCAGCGCGGTGGCGCTCGGCGCGACCGTGGTTTTCGCCGACGTCGAGGAGGAGACCTTCACCCTGGACCCGGCCGCAGCTGCGGCGACGACGACGTCGCGTACCCGGGTGGTCTCCGCCGTCGACTACGCCGGCCACCCGGCCGACTACGACGCCCTGCGCGGCGCCCTCGCCGGCAGCGACGCGCTGCTGCTGGCCGACGCCGCGCACTCCATCGGCGCCACCTACCGGGGCCGGCCGGTCGGCTCGCTGGCGGACCTCACCACCTTCTCGTTCTTCCCCACCAAGAACCTGACCACGGCCGAGGGCGGCGCGGTCGCCACGGCGGACGCCGAGCTGCTGACCCGGGCCCGCCGGTTCCGCAACATCGGGCTGGTCCGGGAGCGTGACGCGCTGCGCCGGCCGGACGAGGGCGGCTGGCACCAGGAGGTGCACGAGTTCGGCCTGAACTACCGGCTGCCCGACGTGCTCTGCGCGCTGGGCCGCAGCCAGTTGCGCCGGCTCGGCGACTTCCTCGCCGCCCGCGCCCGGCTGGTCGCCCGGTACGACGAGGCGCTGGCCGACCTCGACGGCGTGCTGCTGCCCGGCCGCCGCTCGTGGGCCGCCCCGGCCTGGCACCTCTACCCGATCCGGGTGCTCGACGGCCGCCGCCGCGAGGTGTACGACCGGATGCGGGCCGCCGGCATCGGCGTCCAGGTCAACTACCTGCCCGCGCACTGGCACCCGGCCTTCGCCGACCTCGGCTACCGGCGCGGATCGTGCCCGGTGGCCGAGTCGTTCTACGCGCAGCAGCTGTCGTTGCCGCTCTTCCCGACGCTGACCGACGCCGACCAGGATCGCGTGATCGACGCGCTGGGCGCGGCGCTGCGCGGCGTCACGGTCCGTCCCGTCGGCGCCTGACGGGGGACGGCGATGCACCACGCGAACCACTTCTACGGGCACGCGCACGTGCTGGCCCGCTACTGCGGGCTGGGCGACGGGCACCCGCCCCGGATCAACGGGTACGTCCAGCACGGCTGGAACATCGGCGACGGGCTGGCCCCCGGCCACCCGTACGCCGAGCGGACCCCCAGCCTGCTCTGGTCCGAGCAGACCCGGCGGCGGGCCTGGTCGGTGGGGCGGCGCAACGTCGTCACCGTCGGCGCGCCGTTCGCCTACCTGCTGTCCCTGCGGGCGCAGGACCCGCCGGAGGCCCAGCGGGAGGGCACCATCTGGTACCCGTTCCACGGCTGGGAGGGCCAGCACGTCAAGGGCGACCACAAGGAGCTGATCGCCCGGATCCGGGCCACCGAGCCGGGCCCGGTCACCGTCTGCCTCTACTGGCACGAGTACGGCATGCGCCGGGTGCGCCGGCTCTACGAGAACGCCGGCTTCCGGGTGATCTGCCACGGCTACCGCGGCCACTGGTGGAAGGACACCGACCCGCTCTTCCTGGACAAGCAGCTCACCGAGCTGCGCCGGCACAAGCGGGTCGCCTCCAACCGGCTGACCAGCGCCATCTTCTACGGCATCGCCGCCGGCTGCGAACCCGCCGTCTACGGCGACCCGATGATCCTCGCCGCCGAGGACCCCACCTTCGGCGGTACCGCCCGGATTCGCCGGCAGTGGCCGGAGCTGCACGGCGAGTCCGTCGACCTGCCGACCGCCGTCGAGATCGCCCGCGCCGAGCTGGGCACCGACCATCGCTGTACGCCGGCCGAGCTGCGCGAGCTGCTCGGGTGGGCGCACCTCCAGGAGGAGAAGAGTTGACCACACAGAGGCTGTCGGGAAACCCCGGGGCGAGCGAGGCGGAGTCCAGCCGGCGATCCGGCAAGGCGGAGACCGGTCCGGATACCGGTGTCGTATCCGGACCGGTCTCCAACGCGGCCGGTCGTCGGCTGGGCCCGCCGCAGCCGCTGCGGGGTTTCCCGACAGCCTCTTGGACGGCGGCCCGGATCGCGCTGCCCGGCGGGGAGATGCTGGCCTGGTCCGACCTGCCGGAGGAGCGGCTGCCCGACGGCGGGCCGGTGGCCGCCCTGGCGGCCCGGGTCGTACCGGCGGGGGCGCGGGTGCTGCTGGCCGGGCCGCACGACCCGGCGCTGCTGACCCGGCTGGCGCACGCCGAGGTGACCTGCCTGCTGCGCAGTCACCCCGACGGGGTGGCACTGGCCGACCGGGCCGCCCGGGTGGTGGTGGGCGGCCCCGCCGGGCTGCCCGTCGACGAGACCTTCGACGTGGTGATCGCCGCCGCCGGGCTGGACGCGGTGGAGTCGGTGGAGGGCTCCCGGCTGGGCTGGGACGGCGTGCTGGACCGGCTGGTACGGGCGCTGCGGCCGGGCGGGACGCTGCTGCTGCGGCTGGACAACCCGCTCGGCGTGCACCGGCTGGTCGCCGCCGCCCCCTGGTACGCCGACCGCGCCGACTCGGCGTGGACCGTCGGCGGGGTGCTCGACACCGGCCGGCCGGCCAACCCGGAGCAGCTGCGCGCCCGGCTGACCGGGGCGGGACTGCGGCCGCAGGCGTGCTTCGCGGCGTACCCGGCTCCGGCCGCGCCGACCGCGCTGGTGGCCGCCGACGAGCTGGACCGGCGGAGCACCTCCGGGCTCTTCGACGCGGTGCTGCACGGCGCCTGCGCGGGCGGCGCGGGCGACAGCACCGTGCTCCAGGACCCGGCCCGGCTGGCCGTCGACGCGCTGCACGCGGGGCTCGGCTCGGCGCTGGCACCGGGCTGGCTGCTGCTCGCCCACCGACCGGCTGACCCGGACCCGGATTCCGGGCCGACCGGCGGCGCCGCAGGTGACCCGTCACGGCCGGAGCCGCTGCCGGTGGCGCTGGTGCAGACCGGGCCGCCGGGGATCGGCGTGGTGGAGGTGGCCGACGGGCCGGACGGCTGGCGGTGGCGGGTGACCGGCCGGATGAGCCGGCCGGAGCCGGCACCCTTCGCCACCCGGGAGGTGGCCTGGCGGGATCCGGGCGCGCTCGACGGGCCGGTGCCCGAGGGGCGGCTGCTGCGTACCCTGCTGCTCGACGCCTGCCTGCGCCGCGACCTGGACACCCTGCGCCGGCTGCTGCGCGGGTACGCGACCTGGCTCGCCGCCGAGGCCGGCTCCGACGGCCGGCTGGGCGGCGCGGTGGCCCTCGCCGGCCCGGACAACGTCGTGGTCTCCGGCGACGCGTACGCGGTGCTCGACCCGAGCTGGCAGGCCGCCGCGCCGCTGGGGGTCGACGTGGTGCTGGCCCGGGGCCTGTGGCGGTTCGCCGCCGCGCTGCTCACCGGCGGGTACGCCCACCCGTGGCCGTCCACCCTGGACGTCGCCGGGCTGACCGTGGTGCTGGGCGGCCTGGCCGGCCGGGAGCTGGACCGGGCGGGCGTCGACGCGGCGATCGAGGTGGAGGCGGCGGTCGCCGCGGCGCTGCGCGGCCTCGACGCCGACGGGCGGGTCCGCCTCGCCACCGAACTGCGCGCGGTCGAGCCAACCGACCCACCGGCCGGGCTGCGCAGCTACCAGCAGCTGCGCGAGGCCTGGGTCCGCCAGCGGGAGGAGCTGACCCGGCTGGGCGCGCTGCTCAAGTGGACCGAGGAGCTGCTGACCTCGCGGGAGCGGGCGCTGCGCCGGGCCGACGCCACCATCAACCTGCTCAGCGGCTCGCTCAGCTACCGGGTGGGGCGGCTGGCGATCACGCCGGCCCGGCTGGCGAAGCGGGGCGCCCGGGCGGCCAAGCGCCGGGCCCGGGAGGCGCTGAACCAGCGCGGTCCGCGGGAGGAGCAGCAGTGAGCGCCGAGCCTTCGGGCACCGCCTCCCCGGCCACCGCGCCGTCCCTGGCCGGGCGGCCGGGTGCGGCGCGGATCGTGGGGATCGTGCAGGCGCGGATGGGCTCGTCCCGGCTGCCCGGCAAGGTGCTGCGCCCGCTGGCCGGGCGCAGCGTGCTCGGCCGGGTGGTCCGGGCCGCCCGGGACAGCGGCGTGCTCGCCGACCTGGTCGTGGCCACCAGCACCGACGGCGTCGACGACGCGGTGGCCGCCGAGTGCGACCGGCTGGGCGTACCGTGCCACCGGGGCCCGGTCGACGACGTGCTGGGCCGCTTCGTCGGCGCCCTGGAGGCGCACCCCGGGGACGCGGTCATGCGCTTCACCGCCGACTGCCCGCTGCTCGACCCGGAGATCATCGCGCTGGTCGCGGCGGTGTACCGGGCGGTGCCCGGGCTCGACTACGCCAGCACCTCGATCGCCCGTACGCTGCCCCGGGGGCTGGACGTGGAGATCATCCGGGCGGACGCGCTGCGGACCCTGGACCGGCTCGCGACCGACCACCACCGGGTACACGTCACCTCGTACGCGTACATCCACCCGGAGCTGTTCCGGGTGCTCGGGGTGACGCTCACCCCGGACCGCTCGGCGCTGCGGCTCACCCTCGACACCGAGCGGGACTGGGCGCTGGTGCGGGCGATCATCGACCACTTCGGCGACGTGAGCGTGCCGCTGGCCAAGCTCGCCGACTGGCTGGCCGACCGGCCCGCCCTGCGCGCCCTCAACGCCGACGTACGCCAGAAGCGCCTGGAGGAGTCCTGAACCCGCCACGGATCGGGTTGCGCTGCGACGCCGGGCCCCGGCGCGGCGTCGGCCACCTGGTCCGCTGCCTGGCCCTCGGCGAGGAGTTCCTGGCCCGGGGGGCCCGCGTCGAGCTCTTCGGCACCGTCGAGCGGGTCGGCTGGGCGCAGGCGCAACTGGCGGCGCGGGGCATCCCGGTGCACCCGGGCCCCGACACCCCGGCCGGGCTGGTCGAGGCGGCCCACCGGCACCGGCTGGACGCGCTGGTGCTCGACTCGTACGAGCTGGACCCGGCCGGGGCGGGGGCGCTGCGGGCGGCGGGCGTGGCCACCCTGGCGATCGTCGACGGCGACACCCGGGGGCAGGACGCCGACCTCTACCTGGACCAGAACTTCGGTGCGCGGACCGCCGCGCCCGCCGGGCGGCTGCTCGCCGGCACCCGGTACGCGCTGCTGCGCGACTCGGTGATCGACGCCCGGCCGGCCGCGCCGAGGCAGCCGACGCCGGTGGGCCGGCCCCGGGTGCTGGCCTTCTTCGGCGGCACCGACGCGCTCGGCGCCGCCCCGGTGCTGACCCGGGTGCTGCTGGCCACCGGGCATCCGATGGAGCTGACCGTGGTGGTGGGCCGTCCCGACGTCGAGGCGGAGCTGGAGGAGCTGACCCCCGGACGGGGCCAGTCGCTGCGCCCGGTCCCGCCCACCGACGCGCTGCCCGCCCTGATCGGCGCGGCGGACCTGGTGGTCAGCGCCGCCGGCACCTCCACCTGGGAACTGTGCTGCCTCGGCGCGCCGTCGGCGCTGGTCTGCGTGGTGGACAACCAACGCGAGTCGTACCACCGGGTGGTGGAGCACGGGCTGGCCGCCGGCCTGGGCGAGCTGCCGGAGCTGGCCGCGGCCGGGGTGGCCGGGCGGGCGGCCCGGGCGGCGGCCGCGCGGACCCTGACCGGCCTGCTCACCTCGCCCCGGCGGCGGGCCGCGCTCGCCGCGCGGGCCTGGGCCACCGTCGACGGGCGCGGCCGGGCCCGGGTCGCCGAGGCCCTGCTCGACCTGGTCCAGCGCGGCGATCGTACGCCTGTACTAAACCGCTGATAGGGTGGCGGCATGACGCAGGCCCCCTACCAGCCGTCGATGCTCGACCTCGCCGATGCCGGGCCGTCGCTCGGGCCGCTGCCGGGCGGGCTGCGCCGGCACGTGCTCACCCGGGGCGCCTGGGTCGACCACCTCCCCGGCTGGGTGCGCGGCTCCGACGCGGTGCTCGACACCCTGCTGGCCGAAGTGCCGTGGCGGGCCGAGCGGCGCACCATGTACGACGCCGAGGTCGACGTCCCCCGCCTGCTCTGCTGGTACGCGGGCGGCCGCCCGCTGCCGCACCCGGTGCTGACCGAGGCCCGCGAGGCGCTGACCCGGCACTACGCCGCCGAGCTGGGCGAGCCCTTCGTCACCGCCGGCATGTGCCTCTACCGCGACGGCAAGGACAGCGTCGCCTGGCACGGCGACACCCAGGGCCGCTCGGCACACACCGACACCATGGTCGCCATCGTGTCCTTCGGCTCGCCCCGGCCGCTGCTGCTGCGCCCCCGCGGCGGCGGTGCCAGCCTGCGCTTCCCCCTGGGCCACGGCGACCTGGTGGTGATGGGCGGCTCCTGCCAGCGCACCTGGGAACACGCCATCCCCAAGACCACCCGCCCGGTCGGCCCCCGCGTCAGCGTCCAATTCCGCCCCACCGGCGTAGCCTGACCCACCCTCCCACCCCACCCGGCCCCCCACCCGGATCACCCCGGTGAGCGGTGGGAGGGAGACGAGAGAGGGGCCCGGGGGCGCCCCCCCCC
>NZ_JBPQTL010000076.1:0-27313 GCF_051386295.1 Micromonospora sp. URMC 105
AGAAAGCGTGGCTATTCCTCGGTGAATAGCCACGCTTTCTCTCAAAGAGCAGGCGCGGGGGTGCCGCGCGGGGCGTCAGGCGCGGGGTGCGGGGGCGAGGCCCCCAGGCGCGGGGCGTCAGGCGGAGGCGCGGTGGATTAGTTGGGTGTCGAGGAGGATGTGGGGGGCGGGGATCTCCTCGCCGCGGATCCGGGCGACCAGCAGGCGCGCCATCTGGCGGCCCATCTCCTCGACCGGCTGGAAGACGGTGGTCAGCGGCGGGTCGGCCTGGCGGGCGATCGGAGCGTCGTCGAAGCCGACCACCGCCACGTCCTCGGGCACCCGCCGACCCGCCTCGCGCAGCGTGCGCAGCGCACCGAAGGCCATCAGGTCGGAGGCGACGAAGACCGCGTCCAGGTCGGGGCAGACCTCCAGCAGCCGGCGCATCGCGGCCGCGCCGCTGCCCTCGCTGAAGTCGCCGTACGCGATCATGCGGGGGTCGGCCTCGGCCCCGGCGGCCCGGACGGCGTCGGAGTAGCCCGCGAGCCGGGCCAGGCCGGCGCCCATGTCCTGCGGACCGGCGATGGTGGCGACCCGGCGGCGGCCCCGCTGGGCGAGGTGCTCGACCGCCTGCCGCGCGCCACCGACGTTGTCCACGTCGACGAACCAGGACGGCGGCGCGCCGGGTTCGAGCATCCGCGCCGGCCGGCCGCCGAGCACGGTGGGCAGGTCCCGCTCCTCCAGCAGCGTGGGCAGCGGGTCGGAGTCGTGCAGCGACAGCAGCAGTACCCCGTCCACGTGCTGGTTGGTCAGGTGGTGCTCGACCCGTTCCCGTTCGATCGGGGACTGCACCATGGCGAGCCAGAGCTGCAACGGCGTCTCCAGCAGCCCGGAGCTGACGCCCCGGACGATGCCGGCGAAGAACGGCTCGGTGAAGACCCGGTCCCCGGACTCGGAGACCACCAGGGCCACCGAGTCGGTCCGCTGGGTGACCAGCGCCCGGGCGGCCCGGTTCGGGACGTACCCCAGCTCCGCGATGGCCTGCTGCACGGCGGCCCGGGCCTCCGGGCTGACCTGGGGCGAGCCGTTCACCACCCGGGAGACCGTGCCGCGCCCGACGCCCGCGCGGGCGGCGACCGCGTCGAGGGTCGGGCGCCCGAGCGACCGGGTGCGCTGCGTTGTCATCGTCTGCTCCTCCGACGTCGGGCGGACCCGCGCCACCCGTGGGGAGCGGGTGGTCGCGGAGCCGCCCGGAGAACTGGCCTTCGCCTATTGTGCGGCCAGACCGTTGCGTCGGATCACCTCGGCGTACCACCTGGCGCTGGACTTGGGGATACGGGCCTGGCTGTCGTAGTCGACCCAGACCATCCCGAACCGCTTGGTGTAACCCCAGGCCCATTCGAAATTATCCATCAGCGACCAGGCGAAGTAGCCCCGCAGGGGCACCCCCGCAGCGATCGCCTCGTGCGCGGCCCGCAGGTGCGCGTCGAAGTACGCCAGCCGGTCGGCGTCGTCGACCTGCCCGTCGACCACCGCGTCGACGAAGGCCGAGCCGTTCTCGGTGACGTAGAGCGGCAGGTCGGTGTACTCGTCGTGGACCCGGCGCAGCGTCTCGGTCAGGCCGGGAGCGTCGATCTCCCAGTTCATGTCGGTGACCGGCACGCCCCGGGTGACGAACCGGACGTCCTCGCTGCCCGGCCAGCACGACGGCGACCGCCAGTACGGCTCGGGCTCGGCGCCCTGGACCGGGGCGGCGACCACGTGCCGGCTGTAGTAGTTGATGCCGACCAGGTTCAGCGGGGTGGAGATGACCGCCAGGTCGCCGTCGCGCACGTGGCCGAAGTCGGTGACCTCGCGCAGGTCGGCGGTGAGGTCGGCCGGGTACGACCCGCGCAGCACCGGGTCCAGGAAGAACCGGTTGGCCAGCGCGTCGATCCGCCGGGCGGCGTCGACGTCGGCGGGCGCGTCGGTGGCCGGGGTGACCGGGTAGAGGTTGACGGTGATGCCGAGCTGGGCCTGCGGGCGGGACGCCCGCAGCGCCTGCACCGCCAGCCCGTGGCCGAGCATCAGGTGGTGCCCGGCGCGGACGGCGTCCGCCCCGTCGGAGCGGCCCGGCGCGTGCACGCCCGAGCCGTAGCCGAGGAACGCCGAGCACCACGGCTCGTTCAGCGTCGTCCAGTACGTCACCCGGTCGCCGAGGGCGTCCGCGACGAGCTGGGCATAGTCGGCGAACCGGGCGGCGGTGTCCCGCGCCGGCCAGCCGCCGGCGTCCTCCAGCGGCTGGGGCAGGTCCCAGTGGTAGAGGGTCAGCCACGGCTCGATCCCGTGCCCGAGCAGCTCGTCGACGAGCCGGCGGTAGAAGTCCAGGCCCTCGGCGTTGGCCGGGCCGGTGCCGTTCGGCTGCACCCGGGACCAGGACACCGAGAACCGGTACGACTTCAGGCCCAGCTCGGCCATCAGCCGCACGTCCGACGGCATCCGGTGGTAGTGGTCGCAGGCCACGTCGCCGGTGTGCCCGGCGACCACCCGCCCCTCGGTGTGGCTGAACGTGTCCCAGATCGACGGGGTCCGGCCGCCCTCGGTGGCCGCCCCCTCGATCTGGTACGCGGCGGTCGCCGCCCCCCACAGGAAGCCGGGCGGGAAGATCAGTTCCGGCCCCTGGTCGAGTACGCCGACTGCGGGCGGGTGGTCCGGGTTGCTCACGACTTGACGGCACCTTCCATGATCCCGCCAATGATCTGGCGGCCGAACAGGGCGAACACGATCACCAACGGCACGGTACCGATGGCGGTCGCGGCGAAGACCTGCGAGTAGTCGGTGTAGTAGGCGTACGACAGGAACGCCAGCGACACCTGCAGGGTCGGATTCTCCGGGGTGAGCACGGCGTACGGCCAGAGGTAGGAGTTCCAGGTCTCCATGAAGGTGAGCAGGCCGAGCACGGCCGCGGCCGGGCGCAGCGCGGGCAGCACGATGTTCCAGTAGATCCGGAAGGTGCTGGCCCCGTCCACCCGGCCGGCCTCGATCAGCTCGTCGGAGATGGCCTGGGTGGCGTACTGCCGCATCATGAACACGCCGAAGGCGCTGACCAGGAAGGGCACGGTCACCGCCAGCAGGGTGTCGTACCAGCCGAGGTCCTGGATCATGCCCCAGAGCGGAATGAGGCCGAGCTGGGTCGGGATCATCATGGTCACGATGATCGACAGCAGCAGGATGTTGCGGCCCCGGAAGCGCAGCTTGGCGAAGGCGAAGCCGGCCAGCGACCCGGTGATCACCACCGAGACGGTCACCACGCCGGAGACGATCACCGAGTTGAGCAGGCCGGTGAGGAAGTTCGCCGCGTCGTTGTCGAGCACCCGGCCGAAGTTGTCGCCGAACGCGCCGCCCGGGGTGACCGGCGGCGGCACGTCGTTGATCGAGTCCAGGCTGCGGGTGGCGATGACGACCATGTAGTAGAAGGGGTAGATCGAGAAGAGCACCGCCAGCACAAGGGCGACGTACATCAGCGGGCTGGTGCGCCAGAGGCGCTGGGAAGCGGAGTTCATCCGGTCGCTCCTCACTTGACCGTACGGCGGACGAGCAGGAAGTTGACCAGCGAGACCAGGGCGATCATCACGAACATCGCCCACGCCACGGCGGCGCCGTACCCGGCGGTGTTGAGGTTCTCGATACCCAGCTCGTACATGTACATGGCCAGGGTCTGGAACTCGCGCTGGTCGCCGCCGATGATGTTGCCGTTGGCGAAGACGAGCGGCTCGGTGAAGAGCTGGAGCCCGCCGATGGTGGAGAGGGTGACCACGAAGACGAAGGTCGGGGTGAGCATCGGCAGGGTGATCCGCCAGAACTGCTTCCACTGGTTGGCGCCGTCGATCGCCGCGGCCTCGTAGAGGTCCTTCGGGATGGCCTGCATGCCGGCCAGCAGGATGAGCGTGTTGTAGCCGGTCCACCGCCAGTTGACCATGGAGGCGATGGCGGTCCAGGAGCTCCACCGCTGCGCGTCCCAGTCGACCGGGTCGATCCCGACCACGCCGAGCAGCCAGTTGATCAGGCCGAAGTCGCGCTGGAAGAGCATGCCGAAGACGATCGCCACGGCGGCGACCGAGACCACGTTCGGCATGAAGACGGCCATCCGGAAGAACGTCCGGGCGCGCAGGAACGTGCGGTTGAGCAGGGTCGCCAGGAAGAGCGCGAGCAGCAGCTGCGGGACGGTGGAGAGCAGGAAGATGCCGAAGGTGTTGAGGGTGGCGTTCCAGAAGTACTCGTCGGTGAAGAGCCGGGTGTAGTTGTCCACCCCGATGAAGCTGTGCTCGCCGATGAGGTTCCAGTCGTGCAGCGACATCCACGCGGTGCGCAGCATCGGGTAGAACCCGAAGATCCCGAAGATCACGAAGAACGGGGCGATGTAGAGGTACGGGGAGAGCTTGAGGTCGAGGCGGTTGAGCGACAACGCCCGGCTGCGGCGCCGGGTAGGTGGGGGTGGCGGCGCCGTGGGTGACGGCGGCGCGGTCGTGGCCGACAGGCTCATGCGAGGTCCTTTCCCGGCGCCGGCGGGGCCGGTGAGGCGGGCGGTACGTGCAACGGGACGCGGCCGGTGGCGCCCGGGAGACCCGGACGCCACCGTGGTGCGGGGTCGGTGCTCAGAAGGCGCCCTGGGTCTTGGCGTCCTTGACGTACTGCTCCCAGGCCTTGTCCTTGGTCGACTGCCCGTTCTCGTACGACCGCAGCGCCGGCTCGAAGGCGTTCTCCTTCACGGCCTGGTGCTTCGGACCGAGGTGCAGCGGCTGGATCTTCGCGACGCTGTCCCCGAAGATCTTGCCGGTCGGCGCGTTGTTGAAGTACTCGTTGGTGTAGGCGAGGAACTCCGGGTTCTTCAGCGCCTCCAGGTTCGTCGGCAGCGGGCCCTTGGCCTTGAACGCCGCCACCTGGCTCTGCGCGTTGGTCAGGTACTCGGCGAGCTTCGCCGCCTCCTTGGGGTGCTTGCTCTGGGTCGGCACGGCGAGCCAGGAGCCGCCCCAGTTGCCCGCGCCGCCGGGGACCGGCGCCACGTCCCACTTGCCCTTGTTCTCCGGGCCGGAGTTCTCCTGCACGATGCCGAGCATCCAGGACGGGCAGAAGGTCGCGGCGAAGGTGCCCTGCTTGAAGCCGGCCGACCACTCCGGCGACCAGGTGGCCGTCTCGGCGGTGATGTTGGCGTCGGCCATCGCGATCGCGGTGTCCCAGGCGCTCTTCACCGAGGCGCTGCTGTCGGCGACGACGTTGTCCTGCTTGTCGTAGAAGAGGTCACCGCCCTGCTGGAACATCACCGCGCTGGAGGCGGTGGTCACCGAGTCGAGCATGCCCTTGCCGGTGGCGGCCCGGTACTTCTTGCCGGTCTCGATGAAGGCGTTCCAGTCCGGCCAGAGCGCCGCGACCTGGTCCCGCTCGGTCGGCAGCTTGGCGGCCTGGAAGAGGTCGCGGCGGTAGCAGACCGCCAGCGAGCCGACGTCGGTGGGCAGGCCGATCAGCCGGCCGTCCGGCGCCTTGCCCAGCTCCCACTTCCAGGGCAGGTACTCCTTGCTGTGGTCGGCCACGAGCGGCGCCAGGTCGGCCCAGTTGGCCGGGTTGGCCTTGAACTCGTTGAGGATGCCCTCCTCCAGGGCGACCACGTCGGCCGCGCCCTTGCCGGTGGCCAGCGCCCGGACGATCTTCGGCCGGTACTCGTTGAGCTGGGCGGTCTTGCGCAGCTCGACCTTGATGCCGGTGTCCTTCTCGTACTGCTTGACGATCTCGTCGTAGCCGAACTCGCCGAAGGTGTCCACGACCAGCTTGGCGGGCTTCCCGCCGGACGCCGTGGCGTCGTCGTCGTCCTTGCCGCAGGCCGCGAGACCGCCGAGTGCGGTGACCGCGGCCAGGGCGGCGGCCGCGAGGCGGGTACGCCGCGTGGTGACGCTCATCCTGACCCCTCTTTCAGTGGTGAGGCTGGGTGTAGGTGTGGTGGGGGGTGTCGCTGCGCGTTCCGGGGCTGACCGGCGGACCGGGACGACCGGGCGGGGTGCGCGAGTGACCGGCGCCACGCCCTGGGAACGCTCCCATGAGCGTGCCGGGAGGCTCAGGGGGTGTCAATAGACCGATGGGAGCGTTCCCAGATCGTTACCGCTAGTGCTGCCCGCTGCTCCTCAAGGGACAGCCGGCCTCAGCAGAGGCGACGCAGCAGCGTGCCGGCCCGCCGCGGGTCGAACGCGGCCGGGTCGAAGTCGCGCCCCGCCCACTCCCGCATCGCCCGGTGCTCGCGATGGCCCGGGTCGGCCAGCGCCGCCAGCAGGACCAGGTAACCGGCCGGACCACCGACATCCTCCGGCGGGCAGGCCCCCTCGCCGTCCAGGCAGGACGGGTACCGCTCCTCCGGATCGGCGGTGAAGGCGTCCTCCACCAGCAGGTCGTGCTCCCACCAGTCGCCGAAGTCGTAGGTGTAGCGGAACCGGCTGCCCTTGCCGAGCACCGCGTCGAGCCGGACGTCCAGCTCGTCGCGGAGCGACAGCTCGCCGTCCGGGTCCGGCTCGCCGTACTGGACACCGTCGATCTCGAACGAGTGCAGGTGGCAGTCGCGCCAGCCCATGGCGTGCTGCACCACCCGGTGCAGCCGGTCCAGGGTGTAGCCGCCGGGCACCAGCACCCGCCGCCACACCGGCGGGCGGACCCCGGCGAGGGACATCTTCAGCTGGAAGATCTGACGTGGCATGCTGCCCCCTCCTCCCACCGCATAGGCTGCCGACATGATCTGCCGAGCCTGCCGGGAGCGGCGGCACGACGACTGTCCCGGCCGGAAGTGGTGCGACTGCCAGCACCGTACCCCCGGACCCACCCCTCCGGTCACCGGTCCGGCCGGCGAATGAGCGTCGGAATCCCGATCCGCCGGATCTGGCCGGCGCCGGCCACCCCGCCCCTGGACGACACCGAGCTGACCGCGCTCTACGGCCGGGCGGACCGCCCGCACCTGCGGGTCAACTTCGTCGCCAGCGTGGACGGCGCGGTGACCCTGGACGGCTACTCCGCCGGGCTCTCCGGAGGGCCGGACAAGCGGGTCTTCGGGCTGCTCCGGATGCTCTGCGACGGGCTGCTGGTGGCCGCCGGGACGCTGCGGCACGAGGGCTACCGAGCGGTGCGGCTGAGCGAGCCGCGCCGGACCTGGCGGCGCGAGCGGGGGCTGGCGGAGTACCCCACCCTGGTGGTCGTCTCCGGGTCGCTGCAGCTGGACCCGGCGCAGGCCGCGTTCGCCGACGCGCCGGTGCGACCCGTCGTGCTGACCCACGCCGCCGCCGAGGCGCCCCCGGGGCTGACCGACGTCGCCGAGCTGATCCGCTGCGGCGACGAGCGGGTGGACCTCGGCGCCGGCCTGGCCGAGCTGCGCCGCCGGGGGCTGGGCCAGATCCTCTGCGAGGGCGGCCCGCACCTGTTCGGCGCGCTCACCGCGGCCGACCTGGTCGACGAACTCTGCCTGACCGTCGCTCCCCTGCTCGCCGGGCCCGGCCCCGGGCGGATCACCGCCGGAGACCCGGGCGCGCCCCGGGAACTGCCGCTGCGGCACGTGCTCGCGGCCGACGACGGGGTGTTGATGCTGCGCCACGCCCGGGACGCCGCCGCGCCGACGCCCGCCGGGGCCGCGCCGGCCGCCTGACGCGGCCCCCGCCCGCCGCGGTGGGCAGGCTCGCCGGTCCCCGCCGGGCCGTGTCCAACGGCACCTGACGGGGGTACGCGGGCGGTCCGCCCCGGCCACGGCCACCGGCGCGGGCACAGCTCCGGGTATGCGGCCGGGACCGGTCCGAGCCGCACCCGCAGGCTCTAGCCTGGGCAGATGGGGCTTCCTGCGTCGGACGAAGCGATCCGGGCGGAGCAACCGGGCCGGCCGCTGCTGGCCGCCGGCCTGCTGACCACCGCCGGCCTGCTGGACGTGCTGTCCGCGCAGGCCGACACGAGCGGCGATCCGTTCGTGGTGACGACCCGGCAAGGCATGTACGCGGTCGACATCACCGGCTGGGCGTGGCTGCACGTCGCGGTCGGCGCGGCGGTCGTGCTCGCCGGGCTCGCGGTCGTCACCGGCCGCCGGGGCACCACGCCGGTCGCCCTCGGCTGCGCCACCGCGGGTGTCGTCCTGGACCTGCTGCTCTTCCCGTACGCGCCGATCCGGGCGCTGCTGGTGGTGGGGCTGTACGTCGCGGCCGGGCGGCTGCTGCTGCGGCACCGTCGCGCCACCCGGGTCGCCGGGCAGCTCAGCGCGGTTCACAGACCCGGCCCGTCATCGCCGGATCCCCCTCCCTGGTCGCCGACCAGACCGGATTGAGCGTCAGCGCCAGCGGCGGGGTCTGCCAGGCGGCGCCCAGCCGTTGCAGCAGGCCGTACTCCCGCCGGGACATCTCCACCGGTTCCCCGGCCAGGAAGGCGACCACCCGGTCCTCCACCGCCGGGTCCCCCACCAGCCCGCCGTGGAACGCGGGCTGCTGGTAGACCGGGATCCGGCTGTACTCCCCCGGCGGCGCCTCCGCGGCGCTGACCGTCGGCAGGAAGGCGATCATCCGCACCCCGGCGACCGGGCAGAGGGTGCGGTTGCGGTAGAACGGCGCGTTGATCAGCACCGACCGCACGAACGGGCTGTCGGGTTCGTCCTCCGCCGTCAAGGGCAGGCCCGCCAGCCAGAACATGGCCCGCAGCTGCCAGCCGGTCGCCACGCCCCACCCCGAGTGCCCGGGCGGCGGGTAGTAGGTCCGGCCGGCCTGGACGAGGGGGCTGAACATCACCACCGCGGTCACCGGGCCGCGAGGCAGCCGCTCCAGGTAGGTACGGGCCACCATCGAGCCCTCGCTCTGCCCGAACAGGGCCACCGGCCGTCCGGTGCGCCGGTGCACCGCCTGGACCTGGTCGGCGAGCAGGGCACTGCTGGAGTCCAGCGACCGGTGCGTCGCCTCCGGCGGGTACGGCAGGGGCCGCCCCTGCGCGTCCAGGCCCCGGTAGGAGAAGCGCTCCACCCGCGGGTCGGCGGAGGGACTCCCGTCCCAGCTGGAGTTGTGCCCGCCCAGGACGATCACCGCGTGCGGGACCCGCTCGGGCAACCGGTCGGCGAGGATCGGCGGCCGCCACTCCCGTTGCCCGTCGCCGGCGAAGCCGATGACCGCCTGGGCCCAGATCGCCCCGGCCAGCGCCAGCGCGATCGCGATCGGCGCGACCGGCACCCGCGCCCAGCGCAGCCGGGTCGGCGCCGCCGCGGCGGCCACGGTCCGCTGCCAGAGCAGGCCGTTCGCCACCCCGGCCAGGCCGGCCACCAGCACCGTCCACCAGCCCGGGGTGCCGGAGATCAGCGCGCCGGCCAGGGTCAGGACCACGAAGTTCAGCGACGCCCAGCCGAACAGCTCGATGCTGGGCAGCCCCTTCCACCACCGGGCCACCACCCCGCCCCGGAGCAGGAAGGGGGCGAGGATCAGCATCGGGCCGAGCGAGGCGAAGAGGTACCAGGAGAGCGCCACCGCCGAGAAGGCGACGGAGAGGGCGGCCCACGGCGAGATGACGACCGCGGCGAGCAGCGCGACCTCCAGGTTGCGCCGCAGCAGCCAGCCCCAGGAGGGGCGCGGCACGCCGGCCGGCCAGGCCAGCCCGGTCAGACCGGCGGAGAGCACGCCCCGGAGCACGGTCAGCAGCAGCAGACCGACCAGGAACGTCGGCCAGGAGTCGTGGTAGACCAGCAGCCAGCGCAGGTCGTGGTACGAGTCGTACGGCCAGACGGCGCTCGCCTGCGGGGCCAGGCCCCGGGCGGCGTGCAGGCCGACGCCGACCAGCACGGCCTCCTCCACCGCCGGTGGCAGCGCGGCGAGGAGGAGCAGCCCGGCAAGTCGGCCTCGCGTCGGTCCCACGGCACTCCTCGCTTCCCCGGCCCTGTCGATGCTCTCGCGAATCACGGCGTCGCGGACGGGAATCGCGCGGACGGCGGCACCCATCGTGGTCGCGCCACCCCGTAGCGCGACGACCCCCGACGCGGCGCGTGGCGTCCGCCGCGTCGCGTGGCAACCTGTCGTACTCCTCGGGCAGGATGCACCACGTGTGCCCTGACCGAGACGACCAGCTGACCGGAGCCCGCCGATGACCGACGACCCGCTCGACGGCCCCGGCACGGCGGTCGGCCGGGTGCTCGGCACCGCCGACGCCACTCCGCTGCAGTTCTGGACCGCCGTCTCCCCGGACAGCTACCTCCAGCTCGACGACGTGGTCGTCACCCGGCGTGAGCTGCCCGACCGGGAGCCGGTCACCATCGCCGGGGTGGTCACCCAGGTGCGGGCCCGGCACGAGGGCGCCCAGTTCGACTCGGACGTGTTCGCCATCGCCGACGGCACCCTCCCCGCCCAGGTGCAGGAGGCCGCCGAGATCACCACCACCCGGGTCGACCCGGAGTTCTACGTGCCGCCCACGCCGGGCGCCGCGGTCCACCGGGCCGAGGGCGACGCCCGGGCCCGGGCGCTGCACTTCGACCGGATGGAGCGGCGCATCCCGATGGGCATGGGGCGCGACGGGGTCCCGGTCTACCTCAACGCCGACTTCCTCGACGGCAGCCGGGGCGCACACGTCTCCATCTCCGGCATCTCGGGTGTGGCCACGAAGACCAGCTTCGCCACCTTCCTGCTCTACTCGGTCTTCCGCTCCGGCGTGCTGGGCGGCGACGCGGTCAACGCCAAGGCGCTGATCTTCAACGTCAAGGGCGAGGACCTGCTCTTCCTCGACCACCCCAACGCCCGGCTCGACGACCCGACCCGGGCCGCGTACGCGAAGCTGGGGCTGGACGCGGGGGCCTTCCCCGACGTGCGCGTCTACGCCCCGCCGCGGGTCGGCGACTCCTCCGGCACGCCGGACGTGAGCAGCCGGCTCACCGGCGTGGACAGCTTCTACTGGACGCTGAGCGAGTTCTGCGCCGACCGGCTGCTGCCGTACGTCTTCGCCGACGCCGACGACGAGCGCCAGCAGTACACGATGGTGGTCCACTCGGTCGCCGCCCATCTGGCCCGCTACGCGCAACCCGCCGACGGCGGGGTGAGCGTCGACGGCGTCCGGCTGGGCTCGTACGCCGACCTGGTCGACCACATCGTCGAGCAGCTCAACGACGACGAGACCCGCAGCGACTGGGCGGGCAGCGCGGTCGGCCTCGGCACGGTCAACGCCTTCGCCCGCCGGCTGATCGGCAGCAAGAAGGACCTGGGCCGGCTGATCCGCGGCGACCTGGCCGCCCGCCGCCCGCACAGCATCAACACCGCCGAGAGCGCCCAGGTCACCGTGGTCGACCTGCACAACCTGCCGGACCGCGCGCAGCGCTTCGTGGTCGGCGTGACGCTGAAGAGCGAGTTCGAGCGCAAGGAGAAGTCCGGCACCGCCAAGCCGCTGCTCTTCGTCGTCCTCGACGAGCTCAACAAGTACGCCCCGCGCGAGGGCTCCTCCCCGATCAAGGAGGTGCTGCTGGACATCGCCGAGCGGGGCCGCTCGCTCGGGGTGATCCTGATCGGCGCGCAGCAGACGGCGAGCGAGGTGGAACGCCGCATCGTCACCAACTCGGCGATCCGGGTGGTCGGCCGGCTCGACCCGGCCGAGGCGTCCCGCCCCGAGTACGGCTTCCTCCCGCCGGCCCAGCGCCAGCGGGCGCTGCTGGCCAAGCCGGGCACCATGTTCGTCAACCAGCCGGACATCCCGGTCCCGCTCTGCCTGGAGTTCCCCTTCCCCGCCTGGGCGACCCGGGTCTCCGAGGCGGGGAAGCCCCCCTCGCAGACGCTGCGCTCGATCACCCAGTCGGCCGACCCGTTCGCGGTGGTCGGCTCGGGCGCCGGCGACGACGACATCCCGTTCTAGGGAGCGCGCACCCATGAAGATCCTGCACACCTCGGACTGGCACGTCGGCAAGGTGCTCAAGGGGCAGTCCCGCGCCGAGGAGCACAAGCAGGTGCTGGCGGGGGTCATCGAGATCGCCGCCGCCGAGCGTCCCGACCTGGTCGTCGTCGCGGGCGACCTCTACGACACCGCCGCCCCCAGCCCGGAGGCCACCCGGCTGGTCACCCGGGCGCTGACCGCGCTGCGCCGCACCGGCGCCGACGTGGTGGCGATCGGCGGCAACCACGACAACGGCCAGGCCCTGGACGCGCTGCGGCCCTGGGCCGACGCGGCCGGCATCACGCTGCGCGGCAGCGTCCGGGAGAACCCGGCCGAGCACGTCATCGACGGCGTCACCCGCGACGGCGAGCGCTGGCAGCTCGCCGCGCTGCCCTTCCTCTCCCAGCGGTACGCCGTGCGCGCGGTGGAGATGTACGAGCTGACCGCCGCCGAGGCCACCCAGACGTACGCCGACCACCTGGGCCGGGTGCTGGCCCGGCTCACCGAGGGGTTCACCGAGCCCGACCGGGTCCACCTGGTCACCGCGCACGTCACCGTGGTCGGGGCGACCACCGGCGGCGGCGAGCGCGACGCGCACACCGTGCTCGGCTACGCCGTGCCGGCGACGGTCTTCCCGGGCAACGCCCACTACGTGGCGCTGGGCCACCTGCACCGCTCGCAGCGGGTGATCGGGCCCTGCCCGATCCGCTACAGCGGCAGCCCCCTGGCGGTCGACTTCGGCGAGCAGGAGAACGTGCCCTCGGTGACGCTGGTGGAGGTCACCGCGCGCACCGCCGCGCAGGTCCGCGAGGTGCCGGTGCCGGCGGCGGTGCCGCTGCGCACGGTCCGGGGCACGCTCGCCCAGCTGGCCGAGCTCACCCCGCCGGAGGGCTGGCTGCGGGTGTTCGTCCGCGAGCAGCCCCGGGCCGGCCTGCGCGAGGAGGTGCAGGAGCTGCTCCCCCGCGCGCTGGAGATCCGCATCGACCCGGAGCTGGTGCCGGCGCCGGGCAGCGGCACCCGGGTCGCCCAGCGGGCCGGGCGCTCCCCCCGCGAACTCTTCGCCGACTACCTGGGCAGCCGGGGTCACGACGACGACGGCGTGCGGGAGCTCTTCGACGAGCTCTTCGAGGAGGTCGATCGCTGATGCGCCCGATGCGCCTGGACATGGCGGGCTTCACCGTCTTCCGCGACGAGACCACGGTCGACTTCACCGACGCGGACTTCTTCGCGCTGGTCGGCCCGACCGGCTCCGGCAAGTCGACGGTGCTGGACGCGATCTGCTTCGCCCTCTACGGCACCGTCCCCCGCTGGGGCGGCACGCGGGGCCTGACCAACGCGCTCGCCCCGTCGGCCACCGAGGCGCGGGTCCGGCTGGTCTTCGAGTCCGCCGGCTCCCGCTACGTGGCCACCCGGGTGGTCCGCCGGGACGGCCGGGGCAACGTCAAGACGGCCAACGCCGGGTTGCAGCTGATGCCGCCCGGCTTCGACGTCACCAAGCTCGACACCGGGCTGAGCCCGGAGGACCTGGGCGAGGTGGTCGCCGGGACGCCGGCCGAGATGGAGCAGGCGGTGCTGGAGGCGGTCGGGCTGCCGTACGAGCAGTTCACCTCCTGCGTGGTGCTGCCGCAGGGGCAGTTCGCCGACTTCCTGCACGCCAAGCCGGCCACCCGTCAGCAGATCCTGGTCAACCTGCTCGGCCTCGGCGTCTACGAGGAGGTACAGAAGCGCGCCACCGAGCGGGCCGGGCAGGCCGAGGCGGGGCTGGCCGCGGTGGACAAGATGCTCGCCGGGCTGACCGACGTCGACGACGCCGCGCTGGCCGCCGCGACCGCCCAGGTCGACCGGATGCGCGAGCTGTCTCAGGCGGTCGGGTCGGCCGTACCCGAGCGGGAGAGCGCGCGGGCGGCGGTCCGGGCGGCGACGACGGCGCTGGCCGACCTCGACGCCGACCTGGCCGGGCTGACCGGGGTGCGCGCGCCGGACGGGGTCGCCGAGGTGGCGCGGGCGGTCAGCACCGCCCGGGCGGCGGCCGACCAGGCGGCGGCCGCGGTGACGCTGGCCGAGGAGCGCGAGGAGAAGCTGCGCGGCGAGCTGGCCGGCGCCGGCGACGAGAGCACGCTGCGGTTGCTGCTGCGGGCGTACGCCGACCGGGAGCGGCTGACCGGGGAGGCGGAGACGGTCCGCGCGGCGGTCGCCGAGGCGCAGCGGGAGCACGACGCGGCGGTGGCGGCCCTGACGGCGGCGCGGGAGGCGTCGGCCCGGGCGGAGGCGGAGCTGGAGGCGGCGTTCCGGGCCCACGAGGAGGCCAAGGCCACCGACCAGGCCGTCGCGCTGCGGGCGCACCTGGCCGACGGCGGCACCTGCCCGGTGTGCGAGCAGACCGTGGCCCGGGTGCCGGCGGTGCCGGCCGGCTCGGCGGTGGCCGCGGCGACCGCCGCCGGCAAGGCGGCGCGGGCGGCCAGCAAGGCGGCGCAGGCGCTGGTGCAGGAGCGCGACGGCGCGGCCCGTGACCTGGAGCGGGTGCTGGTGCACGCGCGCGCCCGGCACGACCAGCTCGCGGCCCGGCTCGCCGAGCTGGACGGCCAGCTCGCCGACGCGGCGGCGCCGACGGCGCTGCGCGCGGCGCTGGACGAGCACGCCCGGCTGCGCCGGGCCCTGGACGAGGCGGCCGGGGCGGTGCGCGCCGGCCGGGACGCCGCCCGGCGGGCCCGTGGCGCGCTGGACGCGGCGCAGGAGCGGTTGCGCGCCGCCTGGCGGGGCTTCGACACCGCCCGGGACGGGCTGGCCCGCTTCGGTCCGCCGGCCACCGACCGGGACGACGTCACCGCCGCCTGGGCCACCCTGGTGGACTGGGCCGCCGAACAGGCGCAACGGCGGCGGGCGGAACGGGTCGGGCTGGCCGAGGCGGTGGCCGAGGCGCAGGCGGCCGCCGAGGCCGTGGAGGAGCGGATCTCCGCTCTGCTGTCGGCCGGCGGGTTGCCCCCCGCCGACGACCCGGTGCACGCGGTGGCGGTCGCCGCGGAACGGGCCGAGGCGGACCTGCGGCGGATCTCCGAGCGCCGTGAGCAGGCCGGTGAGCTGCGCCGGCAGCGCGACGAGCACGAGCGGCAGGCCCGCACGGCGCGGGCGCTCGCCGGGCACCTGCGGGCCAACAACTTCGAGCGGTGGCTGCTCGCCGAGGCGCTGGACCTGCTGGTCGACGGCGCCTCCCGGATCCTGCGCGAGCTCTCCAACGGCCAGTACGACCTGGTCCACGACAAGGGCGAGTTCTCCGTGGTCGACCACCACGACGCGGGGCTGCGCCGGGGCGTGCGCACGCTCTCCGGCGGGGAGACGTTCCAGGCGTCGCTGGCGCTGGCGCTCGCGCTCTCCGAGCAGCTCGCCGGGATGTCCACCACCGCGGCCAGCCTGGAGTCGATCGTGCTCGACGAGGGCTTCGGCACGCTGGACGCGGCGACCCTGGACACGGTGGCGGCCACCCTGGAGAGCCTGGCCGCGCGCGGCGACCGGATGGTCGGCGTGGTCACCCACGTGCCGGCGCTGGCCGAGCGGATCCCGGTGCGCTACGAGGTCCGCAAGGACGCCCGCACCTCCCGCGTCGAACGGACCGGCCTGTGAGCGCGAGGAGGGGTGACCCGGTGAGCGCGACGGGGGCGGCGTGACCGGGCCGAGGCTCTTCGTCGACGCCTGGGACCCGTCGTACGGGGCTTCCTTCGAGGCCTCGGTGGGCGGGCCGGCGGCGCCGAGCAGCGCCCAGGTCGAGGCGGACGTCGAGCTGCCGGCGGTGGACTGGCGGGCGATCGGCCCGCGGGCGGGCCTGCGGGCGCCGGACGTGGTGCTGCTCGTCGACGGGGTACGCCGGATCGACGCCAGCGTCTGGACGGCGGAGGAGGACGGCGCCTCGTTCCCGGGCATCGCCGCTTCGTACGCGGCCGGGGTGGTCCGCTGCGACCTGGAGCGGGGCGCGGCGGAGCTGGCCGGGGCGCAGGTCGGGCGGGGGCTCTTCACCGCCAGCCCGTCCGCGCAGGAGGTGGTGTGCGGGCGGGTCCGCTACCCGGTGCACCGGGTGGGCGGCACGGGCGAGCTGAGCAAGCTCCCGGCGGCCGTGCAGGGGCCGCTGACCGCGCTGGAGGTGGCGGTCTCCGACGCCGCGCGGGTCGACGGCGACCTGCTGGTGGTGGACGGGCCGCTGCGCAGCCGGCGCCAGCTGCCGCGCACCCTCGGCTACATCAAGACCCAGCACAGTCAGTACCTCGACGCCCGGCTCACCGCGGTGGTCACCGGGCTGCGGCCGGGGGAACGCTCGCCGGTGTTCCGGCTGGGCACCGCCTGGGGCGGCTGGTCCTGGTACCTGCGCCTGCCGGTGGCGCTCGGCGCGCCCTGGGCCGGCATCGTCCGGATGGAGTGCTCGGCGGAGCTGCCGCCGGAGGAGGCGATCGCGCTGGCCGACCTGTCGCTGGTGACGCTGCCCCGGTTCGCCTCCTCGCCGTACAAGGACCCGCGGGCCCCGCAAAATTTGGTGCCGATCGCCGGGCTGGAGCGGCGGCTGCGCGGCCTGCTCGGCGACGCCCGGCTGCTGCACCGGGCGCTGACCATGGCCACCCGGGTCGGCACGGCGGGCCGCTGATGGGCCGCCGCCGTGGCGACGACCGGGTCGTCGCCACCGTCGACACCGGTGTGGCCGAGCTGGTACCGGACCCGGACCGGCCCCGGTCGTGGACGCTGCTGCTCGACGGCGCCCCGCAGTCGCACGTGGACCTGGCCGACCCGACCCACCTGGAGTTCGAGTACGTCCGCCGGCTCGGCGCGGCGCTCGACCTGCTCGCCCCGGCCGGCGCGCCGCTGCGGGTGCTGCACCTGGGCGGCGGCGCGCTGACCCTGCCCCGCTACGTCCAGACCACCCGCCCCGGCTCCACCCAGCGGGTGTCCGAGGTGGACGGCGCGCTGGTCGACCTGGTGCGGCGGGCGCTGCCCTGGCCCGCCGATCCCCGGCTGAAGGTCCGGGTCGCCGACGCCCGCGCGACGCTGGCGTCCACCCGGGACGCCGCGTACGACGTGGTGGTGGCCGACGTCTTCGCCGGCGCGCGCACCCCGGCGCACCTGACCTCGGTCGAGTACGCGACCGAGGTGGCCCGGGTGCTCGCCCCGTCCGGCTGGTATTTGGCCAACCTCGCCGACGGCCCGCCGCTGCGGCACGCCCGCGCCCAGGTGGCCACGGTCCGCTCGGTGCTGCCCCGGGCCTGCCTGGTCGGCGACGCGGCGGTGCTGCGCGGGCGTCGCTACGGCAACCTGGTGCTGGTCGCGGGCCGGGTCGAGCCACCGGTGCCGGAGCTGACCCGGCGCGCCGCCGGGGACTGGTTCCCCGGCCGGGTGGTGGCCGGCGCGGAACTCGACCGGTTCGCCGGGGGTGCGCCGGTGGTGCACGACGCCGACGCCACCGACTCCACCCCGCCGCCGCCCGGAATTTTTTCGGTACGTCGTTGATCCGTTGGGCCCACCCGCACGTATCACGGGGCGGCCCTCCCCCTTGGGCCGGCTGATGTCGATTGGCACCAGGAGGTCTGCATGCACGCGGTCGCGGCCGGCTTGCACGGTGAGATGGCCAGGCCAGGGTGGATGTTCGCCCGGGCCCAGCCCCAGTCCCGTGCCTCGAGGTCGGGCCGGGGGGTCGACGCGGGCCCCGCCGATCGCCAGAATGGCCCGGTGACGCCGCGACCGGCGCCCGGACGCCACCAGGCGGCGTCCCCCGAGGCCAGTCATTCCGATCAGCTCGTCCGGCTGCTCTACGCCGAGCACGCCGGACCGCTGCTGATGTTCGTGATGCGGCTGACCGGGGGTGACCGGCAGCGCGCCGAGGACATCGTGCAGGAGACCCTGCTGCGGGCCTGGCGCAACGCGCACCGGCTCGGCGTGCAGGGCCAGGGGTCGCTGCGGCCGTGGCTGGTGACGGTGGCCCGGCGGATCGCCATCGACGAGCACCGCAGCGAGCAGGCCCGGCCGGCCGAGACGTACGACCGGGACCTGACCGCGTTCGCCGAGTCGGACAGCACCGACCGGGTGCTGCGCACCATGACGGTCGCCGACGCGCTGCGTACGCTGAGTCAGTCGCACCGGGAGATCCTGGTGGCCACGTACTTCCGGGGCCGCACGGTGCCGGAGGCGGCCGAGGAGCTGGGCCTTCCGCTCGGCACCGCCAAGTCGCGGGTCTACTACGCGCTGCGCGCGCTGCGCACGGCCCTGCAGGAGAGGGGGGTGACGGAATGAGCCGGGCAGACCACATGGACGTCGCCGCGTACGCGCTCGGCGTGCTGGACGAGCAGGACACCGAACGGTTCGAGGAGCACCTCGCCACGTGCTGGGCCTGCGCCGCGGAGCTGGAGACGATGGTCCCGGTGGTGGGGCTGCTCGCCGACATCGACGGCGAGACGATGATGGCGATGGAGCACACCGCCACCGATCCGGCCCTGCTGGACCGTACCCTCGTCGCGGTGCGCACCCATCGGCGGCGCGCCCAGTTCCGCCGGGTCTTCGCCACCGCGGCCGCGGTGGTGGCGGTCGGCGCGCTGAGCGGCCTGGGGGTGGCCGCCCTCGACGGCAGTCGGGGCGGCGACCAGGTGATCGCCGAGCCGACGGTGACCGCGACGGTGGACGGGCCGCCGGCGAGCCCGCAGCCGACCCGCTCCGGGCCGGGGACCGGCGGCAACGAGATCGAGGGCGAGCAGCACGACGCCACCGACGGCAGCACCGGGGTGAAGGCCACCATGTGGCTGGCCCGCAAGGAGTACGGCACCTGGATCGGGTTCAACCTGACCCGGCTGCCCGGGCCGCGCACCTGCCGGCTGGTGGTGGTACGCAAGAACTCGACCACCGAGGTGGTCTCCACCTGGTCGGTGCCGGGCACCGGATACGGCACCAACACCAACCCGCAGGACCTCCAGCTGGAGGCGTCGACCTCGGCTCCGCCCAGCGAGATCGCCAAGGTGCAGGTGCAGTCGGTGGACTCGAACGGGGTGGCCAGCCCGCTGGTGACCGTCGTCCCCTGATCCGTCGCAGTCCCGAACGGCGCCGGCCCCGCGTGGGCCGGCCCCGTTTCGCGCTTGCCAAGCCGACGCGGTCGCCGATGTGCCTGCACACGTACGGGGACCGTGATCGGTTCAACGGGGTTCGAGTGAAATTGCTCACTGTCAATCATTCAACCTTGACAGTGGACCCTCCGTACTACTCGGTGAACTGCCAAGAATGAGGAGGGCACGTGGCACAGATGAAGCGAACCGTCATCGTTGCGAGCGCGATGGTCGCACTTACGGCCTGCGCTCCCGCGGGTTACGACGGGGCGAACTCGAGCGCCGCCGAGCCGGTCGCCGTCGCCGCGGCCGAGCCCACCGCGGCGGTCGAACCGGAGGCCTCCGCCTCCGCCGAAGCGCCCGGCGCCGAGCAGGCGCCGCCCCCCGCCGACGTGCGCCTGACCGACCAGCTGGTCGGCAAGAAGGTCGCGCGGATGGGCAACGTGGTCACCGACCAGGAGGGCTGGATCCTCTACCGCTTCGACAAGGACTCCGACGATCCGCCGTCGTCGAACTGCGTGGACAAGTGCGCCCAGGTGTGGCCGCCCGCGCTGACCGACGGCAACCCGCAGCTGCAGGGCGTCTCCGACGACAAGGTCGGCACCGTGACCCGCCAGGACGGCACCCGGCAGATCACCATCGGCGGCTGGCCGGTCTACCGCTACATCGGTGACAAGAAGCCCGGCCAGTGGAAGGGCCAGGGCGTCGGCGGCACCTGGTTCGTGGTGGACCCGAACGGCAAGAAGAACCTGACCTGCCTGCCGACCGGCACGCCGAAGGCCGTCGCCCCGCCGGCGGCCGGCGACTCGGGCGGCGCGGAGGCGGGCAGCTCCGGCTACTCGTACTGATCCTTCCGCCACCCAGGCGCGGTGGCCGGTCGCAGCCGGGGAGGGCGCGGCCGGCCATCGTCACAGGTACGGCACGGCGGCGCACCGGCAGCGTCGCGCGTCCGGCAGTCGTGGCGCCGGCCCGGTCCGGGCCGGCGCCACGCGCCTGATCGCCGGACCCTCCCCCCACGGAACCCCGGGACGGACGAGGGCGGTGGCGCGCCCACGCCAGCAGACGCGCCACCGGGGTCCCCCAACCCGCGTCCCACGGCCCTGCGCGGCCGGTCCGGCCCCGGGACGGAGACACCGCCGACGTGCAGGGCGTCGGCGGTGTCGTCCGTCACCGGTGCGGCACGTGGCAGAGTGTCCGGGTGACCTGGACCGAGCCCGCCGCGCGCCGGGCACTGCGCCCGCCGGCCGACTACCGGCTGGCCGCCTCCGTCCGGTCGCTCACCTTCAGCCCGTACGACCCGTGCGCGCGGATCGCCGCCGGCACCTTCTGGTACGCCACCCGCACCCCGGCCGGCCCGGCCACCCTGGCGCTGCGTTCCGCCGGCGGGGAGCTGCTGGCCGAGGGGTACGGCCCCGGGGCGGACTGGGTCGTCGAGCGCGCCGACGCGATCGCCGGGCTGCGCGACGACCTCACCGGGTTCGCCGAGCTGGCCGCCGCGCACCCGCTGGTGGCCCGGCTGGCCGCCCAGCACCGAGGGCGCCGGATGCCGGCCACCGGCCAGGTCTTCCCCCGGCTGCTGCGGGCGGTCTTCGAGCAGAAGGTGACCGGCAAGGAGGCGTACCGGGCGTACGCGGCGACGGTGCGGCACTTCGGTGAGGCGGCGCCGGGTCCGATGCAGCCGCTGCTGCTGCCGCCCCGGCCGGAGGTGGTGGCGGCGGCGCCGTACTGGGTGTTCCACCCGTTCGGGGTGGAGCAGCGCCGGGCCGACACGCTGCGCCGGGCCGCCGCCGTCGCGGATCGGCTGGAGCGTTGCGCGGACAGCGCCGAGGCCACCCGACGGTTGACCGCGATCGCCGGCATCGGCCCGTGGACCGCGGCCGAGGTGGTGCGGATCGCGTACGGCGACCCGGACGCGGTCAGCGTCGGCGACTACCACGTCCCGAACACGGTCGCCTGGGCGCTGGCCGGCGAGGCGCGCGGCGACGACGCCCGGATGCTCGCCCTGCTGGAGCCCTTCCGCGGCCACCGGGGCCGGGTCTGCGGCCTGCTGGAGGCCGCCGGCATCCAGGCCCCGAAGTTCGGCCCCCGCGCCCCGATCCGCTCCTTCGCCCGCTTCTGAGGGTGGCGGCGTACGGCTCCTGCCGGTGTCGCGGCTGGGCGAATACTCGGCTGCGGGTGACGCCGGCTCGCCCTTAGGCTCCCGTCCGACCGGCTGGTGAGGCGTCCTGCCGACAGCGGTCAGTCAGCGGATCGGAGATACCGAGGGATGACCTCTCAACTGTTCGCGATCAGCTTCGATGCGAGCCGGCCCCTGCGGGTGGCCCGGTTCTGGTCCGGGATCCTGGGCTGGGAGCTGGCCGATGATCCGCACGACGCTGTCACGCTGCTGCCCTCGGACGACACCGGGTTCCGCATCCGCTTCCTGCCGACCCGGGAGCCGAAGATCGGCCCGAACCTCGGGCACTTCGATCTGACGAGCACCTCGCCGGCGGACCAGCAGCAGACGGTGGCCAGGGCGCTGGAACTCGGCGGGCGGCACCTCGACATCGGCCAGGGCCCGGAGGCGGATCACGTGGTGCTGGCCGACCCCGAGGGCAACGAGTTCTGCGTCATCGAGCCGGGCAACAACTTCCTCGCCGACTGCGGATTCATCGGGGCGCTGTCCTGCGACGGTTCGCAGCAGGTCGGGTACTTCTGGAGCGAGGCGCTCGGGTGGCCGCTGGTCTGGGACCAGGACCAGGAGACCGCCATCCGTTCACCGCTCGGCGGTCCGAAGATCACCTGGGGTGGTCCCCCGCTGGCGCCGAAGACGGGCCGGAATCGGCTGCGCTTCGAGCTGGCTCCGCCTCGCCACGGTGATCAGCAGGCGGAGGTCGACCGTCTGCTCTCGCTCGGGGCGACTCGGATCGACGCCGCGCAGGGCGAGGCCGACCGGGTGGTGCTGGCCGACCCCGACGGCAACGAGTTCGGTGTGCTGACGCCCCGGTAGCGCGCGGCCCGGCCGCTCGGCGGCCGGGGTCAGCGGGGCGTGCAGAGGCGGCGCAGGGCGCGGGCCAGCCAGTGAGCGTAGCCGTGCTGGACGGCGCGGGCGGCGGGCCCGGCGGCGCGCATGATCCAGCGGTCCGGCCGGCTGAACGCGGTCACCTCGAACCAGACCGCGCCGGCGTCGTCGCGGGTGACCACGAAGGCCTCCTCGCCCCGCGCGGGATGCCCGGGCAGGGTGCCGTAGCCGAAGCCGGCGTGACGCTCCCCGTCGGAGGCCCAGACCACCTCGCACGGGCCCCAGATGCGCAACGGCCCCACCCCCAGCCCGGTGGTGACCCGGACGCCCGGGGTGGCGCGCGGCGCGTCGGTGCGCATCCGTACCCCGGCAGCCCGGTGCAGCCGCCAGGTCAGCACCGCCTCGGCCGCCACGGCGAAGCACCCGTCGGGCAGCCGGTACCGGTGGCGCACGTGGTGCCAGCCGGCCGGCAGCGGCCCGTGCCGGGTCGCCCCGACCTCCTGGTACGTCAGCTCGGACACGCGTCCAGCCTAGGGCCGGGCCGCCGTTCCCCGCCGGTCGGCGCCCACCGGGTCGCGGCGCCGGCCCGGCGCGACCGTCGATCGGGGCTCGACCCGGCCGGACGACCGCAGGTCAGAGCTCGACCCGGCCGGGCGACCGTGGGTCAGGAATCGGCCCGGCCGGGCGACCGTGGGTCGGGACGTCGGCTGGCCGGCGGCGTGTCCGGGCGGCGGTGTGGTGGGGTGGAGCGGTGACCGAGGTGACCGTCGGACCGGCCGGCGTCGCGGACGCCGGGGAGATCCTCACCGTGCAGCGCGCCGCCTACCTCGACGAGGCCCAGCAGTACGCCGACCCGTTCCTGCCACCGCTGACCGAGACCCTCGACGAGCTCCGGGCGGTGCTGGCCGGGCCGACGATCGTGCTCGTCGCCCGGGCCGGGCATCGGCTGGTCGGCTCGGTACGCGCCCGGGTCGCCGGCGACACCGCCCACGTCGGCCGGCTCTCGGTCGCCCCGGACCAGCAGGGCCGCGGGATCGGCAGCCGGCTGCTGGGCGCGGTCGAGTCGGCGTGCGCCGGGCAGGCCGTCCGGCTCGAACTCTTCACCGGCGCCCAGAGCGCGGGCAACCTGCGGTTCTACCGACGGCACGGCTACCGGGTGGTCGGCCACCGGCCGGACCCCAACGGGGTACGACTCGCCGTGCTGGAAAAGTCGCTGGTCACCTCCGCCCACAGCGACCCCTGACTCACCACCCCCGCCCCGCCTCGGTGATCAAGAAGTTTGCGTCAGATCGGGCGGCCTTCCAGACCTGAACTTCTTGATCACCCAGCGAAGGAGCGCGAGGAGGGGTCAGGCGGTTTCGCGTAGGTCGGCGAGGTCGAGGGGGGTACGGCGGCGCAGCAGGTCCGCCAGCTCGGTGACCGTGCCGACCTCGCCGAGCACGTCCTTGCCGCCGCCGAACTCGGCGGGGTACCGGCGGATCAGCCGGTAGCGGTGCCGACCCCGGATCAGCTCTATGCTGACCCGCCACCGCCCGCAGCAGCCGCACACCCACTCCACCCGGCGACGGTAGCTCTGAGCTGCGCAAACGCGATTCGTACGGGAAGGACGGGCGGGACGGCCGGGGACACGCCGCACCGGCACCGGCGGTGATCTGCCTCACGGCTGTCGGCACCGTCTGATTGACTGGTCGCCGTGGACCTGCCGATCAATCCGCCGGTGGAACCGATGCTGGCCAAGAGCGTGGCGAAACTGCCCACCGACCCGGGCCTGACGTACGAGCCGAAGTGGGACGGTTTCCGCTGCATCGTGTTCCGCGACGGCGACGAGGTCGAGCTGGCCAGCCGGGGCGGCAAGATGATGACCCGCTACTTCCCCGAGGTGGTCGAGCAGGCCCGCCGGCAGCTGCCGGAGCGCTGCGCCGTCGACGGCGAGCTGATCGTGATCCGCCGGGACGGCCCGGGCGGCCAGCCGCGGCTCGACTTCGAGCTGCTCGCCCAGCGCATCCACCCGGCCGCCTCCCGGGTGAAGCTGCTGGCCGAGACGACCCCTGCCGACTTCGTCGCCTTCGACCTGCTCGCCCTCGGCGACGAGCTGCTGATCGACCAGCCGTACCCGGAGCGCCGGTCCCGGCTGGAGCGGGCGCTGGCCGACGTCCGCCCGCCGGTGCACGTCACCCAGATCACCACCGACCCGGAGACCGCCCGCCGCTGGTTCGACGTGTTCGAAGGGGCCGGGCTGGACGGGTTGATCGTCAAGCCGGCCGAGCTGCCGTACGAGCCGGGCAAGCGGTCGATGTTCAAGGTCAAGCACGCCCGGACGGCCGACGTGGTGGTGGCCGGCTTCCGCTGGCACAAGTCCGGCCCGGTGGTCGGCTCACTCCTGCTCGGCCTCTACGACGACGCCGGGGTGCTGCACCACGTCGGCGTGAGCGCCTCGTTCACCATGGCCCGGCGCGCGGAGCTGCTGGAGGAGCTGGCCCCCTACCGGGACACCGGCGGCGAGCACCCGTGGGTGCACGGCGACCACGAGCGCGGCCAGCGCATCCCGGGCGGCGTGAGCCGCTGGACCGGCACGAAGAACCTGGAGTGGGAGCCGCTCCGCCCCGAGCTGGTGGTCGAGGTCGGCTACGACGCGATGGAGGGCGAGCGGTTCCGGCACACCGCTCGGTTCGTGCGCTGGCGGCCCGACCGCGACCCCCGCTCCTGCCGCTACGACCAGCTCGACCGGCCGATCCGGTTCGACGTGGACGAGGTCCTGCGCGGCGATCCGGCGGCGACCGTGCAGCCGGCCGCCGCCGGTCCCGCGTAGCCTGGCCGTCGACACGATCATGGAGGCTCGCTGGTGACCCGCACTCCCCACCTCGTCCGCCGGGTCCGGCTCACCGTCGCCGGGTTCGCCGCGGCGGCGTTGCTCGCCGCCGGGTGCACGCTGCCGGCGTTCGCACCGGGTACCGACACGCCGGAAGCGGCGGCACCGGGCACCGCGCCGATCTGGCGGGACTGCCCGGAGGTCGCCGAGGACCTGGTCGGCCGCGGCGCGCCGGACATGCGGTACGAGTGCGCGAAGGTCGCCGTGCCGCGCGACTGGGGTGCCGGGGGCGGCGCGACCGCCGGCCCGGGCGCCGGGGAGACCTTCGAGATCTCGCTGCTGCGGGCCCGCTCGTCGAAGCAGCGGGACCGGATCGGCTCGCTGGTGATCAACCCGGGCGGTCCCGGCGGGTCCGGCGTGGACACCGCCGTCTACCTCTCCTTCGGGCCGGCGTTCGGCGGGCTGCCCGCCTCGATCACCGACCGGTTCGACATCGTCGGGTTCGACCCGCGCGGGGTGGCCCGGTCCAGCCCGGTCAAGTGCATCTCCGACGCCGACCTCGACACCAGCTTCGGCTTCGACCCGGATCCGGCCAGCCAGGAGTCGTTCGACGACTACCTCGCGCTGAACCGGAAGATCGGCAGCGGCTGCGGCGACAAGTACGGCGACCAGCTGCCGCTCTACGGCACCGAGCAGGCCGCCCGGGACATGGACGCGGTCCGCGCGGCGGTCGGCGACGAGAAGCTGACCTACCTGGGCTACTCCTACGGCACCCTGCTCGGCGCCACGTACGCGCAGCTCTACCCGCAGCGGGTACGCGCGCTGGTGCTCGACGGCGCGGTGGACCCGCAGCAGAAGCTGATCGCCGGCTCGGAGAGCCAGGCCAAGGGCTTCGAGCGGGCGTTCGGCAACTTCACCCGCTGGTGCGCGGAGAACGCCGGCCGCTGCCCGATCGCGCCGGACGCCCGGGCGGCGGTGACCGCCGCCATCGACAAGGCGAAGGCGTCCCCGGTGCGGGGCGCCGACGGGCGGGAGGCGACCTCCGGCTGGGTGTTCTACGCGGTCATCTCCTCGCTCTACACGGAGTCGGGCTGGGAGGAGCTGGCCCGGGCGATCGACAAGCTGGAGGGCGGAGACCCGTCCGACGTGTTCCGCCTCGCCGACGCGTACGCCGGCCGGGGCGAGGACGGCCGTTACTCGAACCTCTTCGACGCCAACCTGACCATCAACTGCGCCGACGAGACCGAGAAGCCGAGCCTGGCGCAGATCCGCCAGTTGCAGTCGCAGTGGCGGCAGAAGTACCCACTGTTCGGGCCGGCGCTGGCGGTCGGGATGCTGGGGTGCGCGGAGTGGCCCGGGCAGCGGGACCCGTACCCGACCGGCGAGGCCGTCGGCGCGCCGCCGATCGTGGTGGTGGGCACCACCGGCGACCCGGCCACCCCGTACGAGCAGACCCCCCGGCTGGCCGCGATGCTGGGCGTGGGGCGGGTGCTGACCTGGGAGGGCGAGGGGCACACGGCGTACCCGCAGACGACCTGCGTCACGGACGCGGTGGACGCCTACTTAATCTCTTTGACCGTTCCCAGAGAGGGGCTGCGCTGTCCGGCGCGTTGAGCGGCTGACGCCGCTCCGGCTCGGGCAGCTCGATGCCGTGCCGGGTGGCCAGCTCCTCCAGCAGCGCCCGCATCCGGCGCACGTCGTGCTTCAGCTCCTCCTGCTCGTCGTGCTCGAAGGCGTCGTCGTCGACGATGAGCCGGCTGGCGAAGTGCGCGGTGATCAGCGGGATGACCAGCAGCACCATGGTCGAGATGAGCAGCGCGGCGAGGAAACGCCCCTGCCAGGTGGTGGGCGAGATGTCGCCGTACCCGACGGTGGAGGCGGTGACCACCGCCCACCAGACGGCGTCGGCGGCGCTGGCGTTCTCCACCTGGGCGTAGATCACGCCGGCCACCACGATCATCAGCAGGTACGAGGTGATCAGGGTCCGGGGCGAGTTCGCGAACCAGACCAGTCCCCGGTAGATCCACCGGAAGGGCAGCAGCAGGGGCTCCATGCCGCATCATGCTGCCCGCTGCGGGCAACCCCTCGCCCGCACATCGGCGGGTGTCGCTGTGACAGGCTGCGGCCATGAGTGACGTGATCTTCCGGGAGGCGGTCCGGGCGGACCTGCCCGCCGTCATCGCCCTGCTCGCCGACGACGTGCTCGGTAAGGCCCGGGACTTCACCGAGGTCGACGAGGCGTACGAGCGGGCCTTCGCCGACATCACCGCGGACCCGCGCAACCACCTGATCGTCGCCGACGAGGCGGGCGAACTGGTCGGCTGCCTGCAGATCACGTACATCCCGGGGCTGGGCCGGCACGGCGCCGAGCGCTCCCTGATCGAGTCGGTACGGGTCCGCTCAGACCGGCGCGGGCGGGGGCTGGGCCGGCAGATGATGGAGTGGGCCGTCGACCAGGCCCGGCAGCGGGGCTGCGCCCTGGTCCAGCTCACCACCGACAAGACCCGCGCCGACGCGCACCGCTTCTACCGCAACCTCGGCTTCCTCCCCACCCACGAAGGCATGAAACTCCCCCTCTGACCTCCCCCACCC
>NZ_JBPQTL010000077.1:0-26794 GCF_051386295.1 Micromonospora sp. URMC 105
CAGACCAGCGATACCCAGCACGCTCTTACGCAGAATGGTCGTGTTCATCAGAGATAGCTCCTTCGGGGGTTGGCACCCGGACTCGACGGGGGGTCGAGCCGGGTGCAAGCACCACGAGCAGGCGCTCACACGTTCCAAGGGGAAAGTCTTCGTCCGGCAGATCATCGCGAGCCGGGGGGCTCGCGGCGCCGGGACCATGTGTAACGACCGGCCACCCACCAACATTCCGGGGGCTCCGCACCCCCGGCAGGCCAGTCATCGAGCCAGACCAGCAGGTGCTGCGATCGTCCAGGTGATGTAACGACACCCGCCCGACCGCCATTCCGCCCCCGCGATGCCGTCGGTCACGGGCATTCGGACACGGGAGGCGCAAGAGCCGTACCGGACATAGGGCGCTCATCGGACATGCCCATCTGATCGACGCAACGAAGACAGAGCGACCGGGAAGGCTGAGAACACCCAGACAAAATGGCAGCACCCAAACCCGCAAGAATGGCAAGGAACGGAAAGGCGGCGACCAGGTGCGCTGCGCGGAGCGGAGTCGGCGTTACCCTGACACCATGCAGGCCGTCGTCAGCACCGCGCCCCACCTGGCCCGTCCGGGCCGTCCCGCCGTGGTGGCGCGCACCCTGGCGGAGCTGGCCGGCCCCACCCGAGGGGTGGTGGAGCTGCCGGTGCGGTTGATGTGGAACGCCGACCGGACGTTCGATCTGGGCGACCCGGACCAGTTGCTCTGGATGTACGAGAACGTGCTGCGCGAGACCACCCGCGCCGACGACCTGCGCCACCTGATCAACGGCCGGACGCTGCGGCGGGTGTGGCGGCGGCTGAACCTGCCCCGGGGCGTCCGGCAGGCGTGGGAGAGCCGGCACCGGGGTCTGCGTACCGCGTGAGCGGCCCTCACCTGCACGAGTTCTACCGCGAGGTCGCCCGGGTGGCGCTCACCGCGGCCGGGCCGCACCGGTTCGTGCTCGGCGGCGGGGTGGCCTGGGCCGCACACGGGCTGGTCACCCGCCCCACCGAGGACGTCGACCTCTTCGCCGACGTGGAGGGCGCGGCGGCGGCCGCCGCCGCGGGGGTGCGGACGGCGCTGGAACGCGCCGGGTTCGAGGTGGCCGACGCCGACCCGGACAGCGACCTGGGCGGGCTGTTCGACGGCTTCGACCGGGACATGAAGGACTTCGTGGTCACCCGGGGCCACCGGCGGATCCGGTTGAGCCTGGCCCGGCTCGACCGGTACCGCTCCCCCGTGGTGATGGACTTCGGCCCGGTGATGGACGTCCGGGACCTGGTGGCGAACAAGACCGCCGCGCTGGTCAACCGGCGAGAGGTCCGCGACTACATCGACGTGTCGGCGGCGCTGGACCACTATCCGGTGGCCGAGCTGTTGAAGCTGGCCCGGCAGGTCGACCCGGCGCTGGACGACGACGACGTCCGGGAGGCGGGGCGCTACCTGGACCGGGTCCCGGACCAGCGGTTCGCCCGCTACGGCCTGGACGCGACGCGGATCGCCGAGGTGCGGCGCCGACTGGCCGCCTGGCCCCGCTGACCGACGCGGATCGCTGAGGTGCGGCGCCGCCGTTCGACGAACCGGGCGCGGCACCGCCCGCTCACTTGGTGAAGCGGCCGCCGGTCACGCCCAGGATCTCGCCGGTGACGTAGCTGGACTCCTGCGAGGCGAAGAAGACGTACGCGGGGGCGATCTCCGCCGGTTGGCCGGGGCGTCCCATCGGGGTCTCCGTGCCGAACTGCTGGACCTTCTCCTCGGGCATGGTGGCCGGGATGAGTGGCGTCCAGACCGGACCGGGGGCCACCGCGTTGACCCGGATGCCCCGCTCGGCCAGCTGCGCCGCGAGCCCCTTGGTGAAGTTGGCGATCCCCGCCTTGGTCGTGGCGTAGTCGAGCAGCTGCGGCGACGGGTCGAAGGCCTGGATGGAGGTGGTGTTGATGATCGTGGACCCCTCCGCCAGGTGCGGCACCGCCTCGCGGCAGAGCCAGAACATGGCGTACAGGTTGGTCTTCAGGACCCGGTCGAACTGCGCGGTGCTGATGCCGAGCAGCCCGTCGTCCTGGGACATCTGGTAGGCGGCGTTGTTCACCAGGATGTCGATGCCGCCCAGGCCGGACCGGGTGCGCGCCACCAGCTCACGGCAGTGCCCCTCGTCGGTGAGGTCGGTGCGCACCGCCACGCCCCGGCGGCCGGCCTCCTCGACCAGCCGCACCGTCTCCCGGGCGTCGGCGTCCTCCTCCTCACTCAGGTAGGAGATGACGACGTCGGCGCCCTCCCGGGCGAAGGCGATCGCCACGGCCCGGCCGATGCCCGAGTCGCCGCCGGTGATCAGGGCCCGCTTCCCGGTCAGCCGGTCGCTGCCCCGGTACGACTGCTCGCCGTGGTCGGGCTTCGGGCCCATCTCCCCGGTGGACCCGGGCGCCGACTGCTGCTGGGCGGGCTGGCCCTGCTGCTGGCCGTACTGCTCGGTGGGGTCCTGCCGGGTGTACTGGTCCTCGCTCACCGGGGCTCCTCCGGATGGTTCGTCAGGCGTGGTCCCGCCCGGCCTACCCGGCGGCTCCGGCGGGAAACGAGGGCGCCGGTGTCACGCGAGGGTGGCGTTCGGCGCTGGTGGGGTGGAACACCTCGGGCTGCTGTGGCAGGAGTGACCGCAGCTCGTTATGGTGCGCAACGGCGCCCACGAGGCGCGTCCACCCATCGAAGGGCACCGCATGACCTCCTCCTCCGGCGCCTCGCGCCGCCAGGTGCTGGCCGTCGCCGCCGCCGCGGCGACCGCCCCCCTGATCGCCGGCGCACCCGCCCGGGCCGCCGAAGCGCAGGGGCCGAAGACCTGGGACCTGACCGTCCTCGGCACGTCGGACACGCACGGCAACGTCTACAACTGGGACTACTACAAGGACGCCGAGTACGACGACAGCCGGCACAACGACATCGGCGTCGCCAAGCTCGCCACCCTGGTCAACCAGATCCGCGCCGAGCGCACGGGCCGGGCGACCCTGGTCCTCGACGCCGGCGACACCATCCAGGGCACGCCGCTGGCCACGTACTACGCCAAGCAGGAGCCGATCACCGTCACCGGTGAGACGCACCCGATGGCCAACGCCATGAACATCCTGAAGTACGACGCCGTGACGCTGGGCAACCACGAGTTCAACTACGGCCTGCCGCTGCTCGCGAAGTGGATCGAGCAGCTGGGCTTCCCGGCGCTCGCCGCCAACGCGGTCAACGCGGCCACCGGCAAGCCGGCCTACCTGCCGTACGTGATCAAGAAGGTCCGCCTCGGCGGCCCGGACTCCCCCACCATCAACGTCGGCATCCTCGGGCTCACCAACCCGGGCGTGGCCATCTGGGACAAGGGCAACGTCGAGGGCAAGCTGGTCTTCCCGGACATGGTCGAGACCGCCGCCAAGTGGGTGCCGATCATGCGCGAGCGCGGCGCCGACCTGGTCATCATCTCGGCGCACGGCGGCGACAGCGGCACCTCCAGCTACGGCCCGGAGCTGCCGAACGAAAACCCGGTCACGCTGATCGCCCAGCAGGTCCCCGGCATCGACGCGATCCTCTTCGGCCACGCGCACGCCGAGGTCGTGGAGAAGTTCGTGACCAACACCGCCACCGGCGCGCAGGTGCTCACCGCCGAGCCGTCGAAGTGGGGCCAGCGGCTGACCCGGATGGACTTCACCGTGCAGAAGGTGCGCGGCCGCTGGAAGGTCCTCGCCAAGAAGGCGACCATGCTCAACACCAACACCGTGGTCGAGGACCCGGCGGTGCTCGCGGCCGTGCGCGGCCAGCACGACAAGACCGTCGCGTACGTCAACACGGTCGTCGCGCAGTCCTCCGAGGAGCTGTCGGCCGCCGAGTCGCGGTACAAGGACACCCCGATCCTGGACTTCATCAACCACGTCCAGACCGAGGTCGTCACCGCCGCGCTGGCCGGCACGGCGTACGCGTCGCTGCCGGTGCTGTCGATCGCCGCCCCGTTCAGTCGCACCGCGGTCTTCCCGCAGGGCGACGTGCGGATCCGTGACGTGGCCGGCCTCTACGTCTTCGACAACACCCTCGAGGCCGTGGTGCTCACCGGCGCCGAGGTGAAGGCGTACCTGGAGTTCTCGGCGAAGTACTTCCGGACCCTCCCGGTGGGGGCGGCCGTCGACCCGGCCACCATCAGCGACCCGGCCGTGCCCGACTACAACTACGACGTGTTCTCGGGCGTCGACTACGACATCGACATCAGCCGGCCGGTCGGCCGGCGGATCACCCGCCTGGTGCTGCCGGGCACCGACACCCCGGTCGCCGACACCGCGCAGTTCGTCGTCGCGGTGAACAACTACCGGCGCAGCGGCGGCGGCAACTTCCCCGGCATCGTCAAGACCCAGGTCTACAACCAGCAGCAGGAGATCCGCCAGCTGCTCATCGACTGGGCGCAGGCGAAGGGGACCATCGACCCGGCGGACTTCTTCGTGCCGAACTGGAAGCTGGTGCGCGAGGGCGTACCGGTCTTCTGAGCCGTACCACCGACGGGGCGCGGGGATCGATCCCCGCGGCCCGTTCGCGTTGCCCGGCCGTCAGCCGCCCGGCCCGAGCCGCAGGTGCCACTGGTCGTCGTTGGCGGCGGTGTCCGATCGGTCCCGCCGCGGATCGGTCTCGGTCAGCTCCACCCGCTCGTCGGGGCGGACCGGCGGCGGCAGCTCGCCGAAGCGCACGTGACGCAGGAAGGCGAACTCCTCGTCGTCGAACGAGGTGGGCTCCGACTCGGTCATGCCCGCATTGTGCCGCCGCCGGTCCCGCAGCGCCATCGCATCAACGACCCGTGCCCGGGTAAGCGCGCCGCAGCCGGCGCCGGCGACGAGGTGGAGGCGATCATGCGCGCGGTACGGATGACCGCTCCCGGGGTCCTCGAGCAGCTGGAGGTGCCCACCCCGACGCCCGGGCCGGGCGAGGTGCTGCTCGCCGTCGGGGCCGTCGGTGTGTGCCACTGCGACCTGCACATCCTCGACGCGCCCGCCGGACGGTTCCCCACCCCGATGACGCTGGGCCACGAGACGGCGGGCACGGTCGACATGGTCGGCGCCGGGGTGTCCGGCTGGTCGCCCGGGGATCCGGCGGCGGTGTACGGGGTCATCGGCTGCGGCGCCTGCCGGGCCTGCCTGCGCGGGTGGGAGAACCGGTGCCGCCGGGCACCGCCGGGCGGCATCGGGCTCAGCCGCGACGGCGGGCTCGCCGAGTACCTGGTGGTGCCCGCGTCCCGCCTGCTGCCCGTCGGCGACCTGCCGCTGACCCAGGCCGCGACGCTCACCGAGGCCGGGCTGGCCCCGTACCACGCCGTCGAGGTGGCCCGGCCGGCGCTGCGCCCGGGTACCTGGTGCGTCGTGATCGGCATCGGCGGGCTCGGCCACATGGCGGTGCAGATCCTGGCCGCCACCACCGCCGTGCGGATCATCGCGGTGGACACCGACGTGGCGGCGCTGGACCTGGCCACCCGGGTGGGCGCGCACCAGGTGGTGCGGGCCGGCCCGGAGGCGGCCGAGCGGATCCGGGAGGTCATCGGGCCCACGTCGGACGGCGCCGACGTGGTGATCGACTGTGTCGGGGTGGACGCCACCCTGACCACCGCCGCCACGGTCGTGGCCACCGGCGGCCGGTTGCTCCTGGTCGGTCGCGGCGGCGGGACGCTGCCGGTGCGGGCCGTCGCCGACGCTTCGCCCACCCTGCCGAGGGAGGCCGGTGTGGAGGTGCCGTTCCGGGGCACCCGCGCCGAGCTCGAGGAGGTGATCGCCCTGGGCCGGCTCGGGCTGCTCGCCGCCGAGGTGCAGACCTTCCCGCTGGACCGGGCGCCGGAGGCGCACGACCTGTTGCGCCGGGGCGAGATCCACGGCCGGGCCGTCGTGGTGCCCTGATTCCTGCGGCGGGGGCGAGGATTCAGCGGGGCCGGCTGGTCACCGGCTCGGCCGGCGCGGTGCGTTGCCGCATCGGCGGGAGGCGGTCCAGCAGCGCCAGGCCGGCCCGGACCGGGGGCCGGGTCAGCGTGTGGTCGAAGCTGGCGCGGCCCTGGCAGAACCGGACGAACATCCCCCAGCCGGCCGGCGTGGCGAGCAGGGCGTGGAAGACGTCGGGCCGACGTTCGAAGACCTCCAGCAGGCGGTGCCCGGCGCGCATCGACCCGACCAGCTGATCGTGGACGTCCCGTTCGTAGCGGTCCAGGTCACCGGCGGCGACCGCGGCGCCGGCGAGCGCCCCGGAGCGCAGCGCGTAGCTGATTCCCTCCCGGCTCCACGGCTCCAGCAGGCCGGCTGCGTCGCCGGCGACCAGCACCCGGCCGTGGCGCAGCGGCGAGTCGTCCGCCCGGCAGCGGGTCAGGTGCCCGGAGTCGTGCTCCGCCGCCAGCCCGGACAGCCCGAGCCGGTCGACGAAGCGGCGCAGGTACTCGCGGGTCCGCTCCCCCTCGCCCCGGGCGGCGATCACCCCCACCGTCAGGCTCGATCCCTTGGGGAAGACCCAGGCGTAGGAGCCGGGCACCGCGCCCCAGTCCAGCAGCAGCCGGCCGCGCCAGCGCCGCTGCTCGGCCGGGGGCACCGGCAGCTCCCGCTCCAGGCCCAGGTCGACCTGACGGAACCGGACACCCACGTGCCGGGAGCTGACCCCGGAGGAGCCGTCCGCCCCGATCACCGTCCGGGCCTGCACGCTCTGGCCGTCGGCCAGGCGTACGCGTACCCCGTCGGGGTCCTGGTCGATGCCGCGTACCGCGACGCCCTCGCGCAGCTCGGCCCCGGCGGCGACCGCGGCCGCGCGCAGCCGGTCGTCGAACTCGTCCCGGCGGACCATCGCCACCAGCGGGGTGCGGTGCCGGCGGGTGAAGGCGCGTCGCCCGTCGCGGGTGAAGGTGACCCGGTCGACCAGGTCGTGCGCGGGCACCTCGATCCGGCCCGCGACCGCGGCCAGCGAGGTGCCGATCAGGCCGCCGCCGCACGTCTTGTAGCGGGGGTGCACGGCCCGGTCCAGCACCAGCGTGCGCACGCCCGCGCCGGCTGCGGCGTGGGCGGCGGTGAGCCCGGCGGGGCCGGCGCCGACGACGACGAGATCCCAGGTGATCACGGGCTCCACCCTAGGGCACCGGCGGTCCGCCCGGCCGCTCACGACCGCCCGATCGGGTGGGCATTGTCGGTCACCCGGCGGGTAAGCCGCGGTACCCAGGCCGCCCGTCGGACGGGCGGGTCACGGCAAGGAGGTCACCATGCAGCAGGTACGTCTGTCGGATGCCGAGGTACGGGTGTACGACGCGGTCTCGGCGCTGGAGGCGCGCGGCCAGGTGCCGTACCCGGACCTCATCGCCCAGGAGGCGGGCATGGCGGTGGAGGAGGTGCACGCACCCCTGCACCTGCTGACCGAGAAGGCCCTGCTGCACCGGGAGGACTCGCCGATGGCCGGGCTGGACTTCGGCCCGCGCTGGTGCGCCCGCCAGATGGCATGACCGGGCTGCCCGGCCAGACGCCGGGATAGCGGTCGGCGGTGGACGATCGACGGGCCGCCGTGCCGGAGGCGGGCGACCGACGCCGCTGGCAGGCCCTCGGCGTGGGGCTGGTCGCGACGTTCATGACGCTGCTGGACGTCAGCATCGTCAACGTGGCCGTCCCGTCGATGGACCGGGCGCTGCACGCGAGCCCGAGCGACCTGCAGTGGGTGCTCTCGGGGTACGCGCTGACCTTCGGGCTGCTCCTGGTGCCCGCCGGCCGGTTCGGCGACGCCCGCGGGCGACGCACCGCCTTCGTGGTGGGCGTCGCCCTCTTCACGCTCACCAGCGCCCTCGCCGGCCTGGCCGCCTCGCCCGCCTGGCTGGTCGCGGCCCGGCTGCTGCAGGGCGCCGCCGCCGGGGTGCTCAACCCGCAGGTGACCGGCCTGGTCCAGCAACTGTTCCGGGGCGCCGAGCGGGGCCGGGCGTTCGGTCTGCTCGGCGCGACCATCGGCTTCTCCACCGCGGTCGGTCCGCTGCTGGGCGGCCTGCTCATCCACCTCGGGGGCGCGGAGCACGGCTGGCGGTGGGTGTTCTTCGTCAACGTGCCGGTGGGTGTGCTCGCGGTGGTGCTCGGCTGGCGGCTGCTGCCCACCCGGCCGACCGGGGAACCCGACCGGCACCGGCTGGACCCGGTCGGCGTGCTGCTGCTCGGCGCCGGGGTGCTGCTCCTGCTGCTGCCGCTGGTGCAGAGCGAGCAGTGGCAGAGCCCGTGGAAGTGGGCGCTGGTCCCGGCCGGGCTGGCGGTCCTGGTCGCCTTCGGCCGCTGGGAGCGCCGGTACGCCCGCCGCCGGACACCCCTGTTCGACCTGCGGCTGTTCGGGTTGCGCTCGTACACCCTCGGCGCGGTGATCGCGCTGGTCTACTTCGGCGGGTTCACCGCCATCTTCTTCATCTTCACGCTCTACCTGCAGAACGGCCTCGGCTACAGCGCGCTGGTCGCCGGCCTGGCGATCACGCCGTTCGCCCTCGGTTCCGCGCTGGCCTCGACGCTCGGCGGCCGGGTCGTCGACCGCTTCGGCCGCCCGCTGGTCGGCGTCGGGCTGGTCGTCGTGGTGCTCGGCCTCGGCGCGGTGGCGGTCGTGCTGCGCAGCTCCCCGCAGCATCCCGTGCCGCTGCTGACCGCGCTGCCGCTGCTGGCGGCCGGGCTGGGCAGCGGCCTGGTGATCACCCCGAACCAGACCCTCACCCTGTCCGAGGTGCCGCTGCCGCAGGCCGGCAGCGCGGCCGGGATGCTCCAGACCGGCCAGCGCATCGGCTCGGCGGCCGGCATCGCCGCCGTCGGGGCGCTCTTCTTCTCCTCGCTGTCGAGCAGCGGCGGAGACTGGTCCACCGCCTTCCGGCACGGACTGCTGCTGGCCGCCGGCGTGATCGTGCTCGCCCTGCTCGCAGCCCTGCTCGACATCACCCTCACCCACCGCAACCACTGACCCCGGCCGCCCACTCCCCCGTCGCACCGCTCGTTGATCATGAGGTTGACGGCGTTGTCGATCTCCCCCACTGCCGTCAACTTCATGATCACCGGGAGAGTGCGGGGGTGGGCGGGCGGTCCACCGTGGACACATTGTGGAAATGGGAGCGCAAGAAGAAGGAGTGGAGAACAGTCACCGTGCGGGGCAGCGGTGAGGCGGGGGGTAGCGGTAGACACATAGACCATGACGAACACCCTCGACCGTCGTACCCTCCTGCGCATGGCCGGCGCATCCGCCGGCACGGCCGTCCTCGCCGGCACCACCCTCGCCGGCGCCGGTACCGCCCACGCCGCCGCCGGCGCCTTCCTGCACGGTGTCGCCTCGGGCGACCCGCTGCCGGACGGCATCCTGCTCTGGACCCGGATCACCCCGACCCCCGACGCGACCCCCGGCTCCGGCGTGGGCCCGGACGTCCAGGTGAGCTGGCAGGTCGCCACCGACCCGGACTTCGGCACGGTGACCGCGCAGGGCGCGCTGGTCACCGGCCCCGACCGGGACCACACGGTGAAGGTGCCGGTCACCGGCCTCGCGCCGGCGACGACCTACTGGTACCGGTTCGGGTACGGCGGCGGCTGGTCGCCGACCGGCCGGACCATGACCGCCCCGCCCGCCGACGCGGCGATCGACCGGCTGCGGATGGGCGTGGTGTCCTGCTCGAACTGGGAGGCCGGCTACTTCGCGGCGTACCGGCGCCTCGCCGACCGGGGCGACCTGAACCTGGTGGTGCACCTCGGCGACTACCTGTACGAGTACGGCACCGGCCAGTTCGACGCGGGCGGCACGGTGGTACGCAAGGTCGAGCCGGCCCACGAGGTGCTCACCCTGGCCGACTACCGGATCCGGCACGGGCTCTACAAGTCCGACCCGGACCTGATGGCGCTGCACGCCGCACTGCCCTGGGTGATCACCTGGGACGACCACGAGGTGGCCAACGACGCCTGGTCCGGCGGGGCGGAGAACCACACCCCGGCCACGGAGGGCGCCTGGGCGGACCGGGTGGCCGCCGCGCGGCGGGCGTACCAGGAGTGGATGCCGGTGCGCATGGGCGAGGACGGGGCGATCTACCGCCGCTTCCGGTACGGGCAGCTCGCCGAGCTGTCCATGCTGGACCTGCGGACGTACCGCTCGCGGCAGGCCTCGGGCACCGCGGTGGACGACCCTGGCCGCACCATCACCGGCGAGGCCCAGCTGAGCTGGCTCAAGGCCGGCCTGGCGGCGTCGACGGCGCGCTGGAAGCTGGTCGGCAACCCGGTCATGATGGCCCGGGTGGACGTCGGCGCGCTGCCGGCGTGGCTGCTCGGGCCGCTCGGCACGCTGCTCGGCATTCCGCAGAACGGCGCGGTGCTCAACGCCGACCAGTGGGACGGCTACAACGCCGACCGCAACGAACTCGTCGACCACCTGCGCGCCACCGGGACCCGCGACGTCGTCTTCCTCACCGGCGACATCCACACCTCGTGGGCGAACGAGGTGACCACGAAGTCCACCGGGTTGTCCAACCCGGCGGCGGCGGAGTTCGTGGTGCCGTCGGTGACCAGCGACAACGTCAACGACTTCCTCAAGCTGCCGGCCGGCAATCCGCTGAGCGCGCTCGGCGCGGGGCTGATCCGGTCGACGAATCCGCACGTCAGGTGGACCGAGCTGGACGGGCACGGGTACGGGGTGCTGGAGGTGACGCCGCAGCGCTGCCGGATGGACTGGTACCACCTGACCGACCGGACCCGGGCCGGCAGCGCGAGCCGGTGGGTCGCCGGGTTCTCGGTGGGCGCCGGGTCGGCGAAGCTGCGCCGCGAGACCGCGCCGGCACTCTGACCCCGGGTACGACAGACCGCGACCGGCCGGTCCCCGTGCGGGGACCGGCCGGTCGTGGTGTCGTCTCAGAAGGTCACCAGAGCTGCTGGACGATGTCCGCCGCCTGCTCCTCCCACTGCGCGTACGCGTATGGGAACGCGGAGATCTGCACGGTCTGCGCCGCGGTGGTCAGCGGCAGCTCCTCCCAGCCGTGCACGTTCTTCAGCGCCTCGAAGAACGCCCGCGAGGAGTACTCCGGGTCGGTGATCTCCTCGGGCGTGCCCCAACCCGACGACGGGCGCTGCTGGAACAGCCCCTGCGAGTCGTGGTCGTTGTACGCGCCGAGGTGCCCCAGGTTGTAGAGCTTCGACTCCTGCAGCGAGGTGGCGATGCCGATCACCGCGCCACGCTCACCGACCCCGGTCTTCTTGGCCGTGTCGATGATCGCCCTGGCGTTGTCGAGCTGTTCGTCGTCCAGCGGGACGCGGGACTGCGCGCCTTCCACGCCGTGCGGGATGAGCTTGTCCTTGCTCGGCTTGCCCGCCGGCACCTTGGTGGTCGCGCTGCCGGTGGTCAGCCCCGACTCGACCGTGGCACCCTGCCGGCTCTTGCCGGTGGCCAGGTCGATGGCGGCCAGGGCGCCGGCGTGCGGTCCGCTGGTGACGGGGGCGGCCACAGCGGCGGGTCCGAACGCCAGGGCGCCCAGGCAGGCGACGCCGGCGATGCCCAGTGCGGTGTTGCGGTTCTTCGCGATGGCGGGGAGCCATCGAGTGAAGTCGGACTTCACGATGGTTGCCCTTTCGTCGTGTCGACGCGCTCCGAGTGAGCGCCCCTCGGGGGGACTACCAGGCCCGCCGCGGTTTGCCTGCAGGCGGTACGGGGAACACAACCAGCTTGACTTGTCGGTCATTCCGGAAATGCCCTGGGCCCGCTGGGGCTGCGGCGCGGGTCACTCGGGGAATCGGATGCCGGGCCACCAACGCCGAGGCGGGACCGCAGAAGAGACGCGCCGACGGACTGCGTTGATCGGGACCGAAGGACCCGGAAGTACGCGAACGGGACGCTCGGCGCGGGCGGCCGACGTCGTGCCTGAACCGGACATCAGGCGCCGGGGATCCGATGTCCGCTGACGCCCGAGGTCAGGGGCGGGGTGTGCCGAATCGGACGAGGACGTGCCAGAGCTGCTTGAGGTGCTGGAGGGTGCCGGCGATCGGCCCCCGGTCGGCCCAGCGCTGCGGCTCGCGGACCACCGAGGCCGCCGCCCGGCCGATCAGCGCGGCGTCGACCGGCGCCCCCGGCATGCCGAACTCGGCGTGCACCCGGGCGGCCAGCGCAGGGATGGCCGGTCCCCGGAAGTCCGGGTCGACGTCCTCGACCGGCAGCGCGAAGCCGGGATGGAAGAGCAGTGCCACGCCGCACCGATGGGCGATCCGGGCCAGGCTGCGCCCGCTGTCCGTGTCCCGGAACGAGGGGTCGACGACGATGGCCTCGACGTCGCGGGCCAGGTCGACGCCGCCGTGGACCTGCGCCTCGACGTAGTCGTCCAGGGCGCGGCCGAAGGCCCCGGGCACCCACGCCCGCCGCTCGCCGCGACGCAGCAGCGTCGCGACCAGGCGCGCGGTGTCCATGCCGGCGACGCCCAGACTGGCCCCGGTGCCGGCGGTCACCGCCAGCAGGGCGGCCAGCACCGGCTCGGTCACGTCGACCGTGCCGAAATCCTTCGGTCCCAGGTGGCTGTCGCCGAAGCAGAGCGTGGCCCGGCCCAGCACCTCGGGGCGCAGCCGCAGGTGGCAGGAGCCGAAGCGGGGACAGGCGCCGTCGGGGTGGTCGAGCAGATTCAACCCGCCGTAGACCGGTCGCTCGTCGGGGCGTACCCCCGGGGCCTGGTACGCCCCGCCGAAGAGCCTCTCCTCCCATCGGTCCCGGTCGCCACCGGGATACGCGGTGAGGCCGCCGTTGGAGATGCCGGTGACGAACTGACTGCGGTAGACCCCTTCCTCGGCCAGCGCCTCGGCGACGGTACGCCCGTCGGCGAGCAGCCGGTCGGGGTGGAAGTTGACGGTCAGTCCTCCCCCGCCGGCGATCGCGGCGATCACCTGCTCGGGGCGGTGGCGGGCGCCGGAACCGGCGAGGTGCCGGGCGATGGTGGCCAGCGCGGCCGGCCGGTCGCGCAGCGCGACCGCGCGGACGTGGCGTAACGCGGCGGACTGCGCCGGGGTGAGGACGACGGGACGGGGCGCGGCCGGCATGGGCAGCAGTATCGGCGGCGACGTGCGAACTCTTCGACCGGTTTCGACCCCGCCGTCCCGGTCGCCCGGACGGGCGGCGCCGGGCAACCGCTCAGGCCTCACGGCCCTCACGGTCGGTGCCGAAGCCGTCGAGGGTGGCGCGGTCGGCGAGGTCGCGCAGCTCCTGGAAGACGGTGAGCTGCAGCCCGGCCGGGGCGTCGAGCCGGGCGTTGAGGGAGTGCCAGGGCGTGACGGTCGGCGGGGCGATCTCGGTGGCGCCGGCGGCGACCAGCCGGTCGGTGACCGCGGGGGCGTCGTCCACCTCGAACGCCAGCCGGATCCGTGGTGCCACCTGCCGGCCCACCTCGACCTCGTCGATCATCCGCTTCTGTGCCGGGTTGGCGATCTCCAGAGTGGCCCGGCCGGCGTCGAGGATGACCACCCGGGCGTCCCCGTCGCCGGAGAACGCCGCCTGTTCGGGGAGGCCGAGTGCGTCGCGGAAGAAGGCGACGGCGGCCTCGTAGTCCGCCGCCTCCACCACGAGACGCAGCTGTCGTACCGTCGGTGGCCGGTCGTCGACGCTCATCCGGTGCATCCTAGCTCCGGTCGGCGACGTTCCGGCTGGTTGCCGTCTCACCGTCGGTCCACTTGGGACGGCTTTGGCGGGTCGGGCCCGTCCGTCCCGGTGTCAGCAGCGGTCGCGTGGGGCGGGGTCCCGGCGCGCACCGCGTCCCGCCGACCTTGGGTGGTGTCGGTGCGCGGTCTAGAGTGGGGGCGCGCCGACCGGAAGGCGATGAGGGTGACTGCAAGCGCGGTGGTAGACCAGCTCCACCTGGGTGACCACGTCTGCTGGGTGGACGACGACGACATCGGGGGCCTGCACGCCGCCGGCCGCTTCGTCGCCGGCGGTCTCCGCCTCGGTCACCAGGTCGTCTGGTTCACCGACGCCGTCGCGCCGGCCGCCGTCCGGGCCCACCTCGACGTCTCGGGCGTGCCCACGCAGGCCGCGGTGGCCGACGGTCAGCTGCGGATCGTGCCGGCGGTGGAGGGCTACGCCGCCGGGGGCCGGTTCACCCCGGACGAGATGATCGGCAACCTGACCACCGAGATCCTGCGCGCCCGCCGGGAGGAGCGGCCGGGGGTACGCCTCGTCGGGGACATGGGGTGGGCCGTGCGCCAGGGCGCCTCCGTCGCCGACCTCGTCCGGTACGAGGCCGAGATCAACCGGCTTTTCCTCGACGGCGAGGCCGCGGCGATGTGCCTGTACGACCGGCGGCTCTTTCCCACCGACTACCTGCTGCCGGCCACGGCCGCCCATCCGGCCACCGTCGGGCCGAACGCCGGCCGGGCGTGGTCACCGATGCTGCGGGCGTACCGGACGCGGAACCCGCACGGGCTGCGCCTGGTGGGTGAGGTGGACCGGAGCAACCGGGGGGCGTTCGCCGCCATGCTCGACCACGTCGCCGGTCCGGGCACCAACCAGCGCGCCGCGGTGCTGGACGTCTCCGAGCTGCGCTTCGCCGACGCCGGCGCGGCGAGTGCGCTGGCCCGCGCCCGCCGCAACGCCCCGTCGGGCCTGCGCCTGGTCGGCTGCCGACCGGCGTTGAGCCGGCTGCTCGACCTGGTCGACCCGGCGGCACCGGCATGACGGCCTTGCAGGGGGCCGGGCCGCCACCGGGCGGCCTGGTCCACGAGGGAGCGTTCTACCGGGACGCGGCGGAGCTGCTGGCGGTGACGGTGCCCTTCGTCGAGGAGGGCCTGGCGCACGGGGAGCCGGTGCTGGTGGCCGCCCCGCAGGACCGGTTGGCGCTGATCCGGGCCGCCGTCGGCGCCGACGACGACCGGGTCCGGTACGCCGACATGACCGTGCAGGGGCGCAACCCGGGCCGGATCATCCCGTGGGTGTTGCAGGCCTTCCTCGACCGGCATCCCGGCCGGCGGGTCCGGATCATCGGCGAGCCGGTGTGGGCGGAGCGTACCGAGCTGGAACAGCCGGCGTGCGCACAGCACGAGGCGTTGATCAATGCGGCGTTCGCCGAGCGGGACGTCGCCATCCGCTGCCCGTACGACGCGTCGCGGCTGGCCCCCGGGGTGCTCGCGGACGCCCGCCGCACCCACCCGGTGCTGGTCGACTCCGCCGGCCGGCACCCGAGCCCCACCTTCGCGCCGGAGCAGGTCGTCGCCGGTCACAACAAGCCGCTGCCGGTCCCGGCCGAAACCGTCGCCGCGCTGCGCTACGACATCGACACCCTGGCCGACGTGCGCCGCTTCGTCACCGCGCACGCGGAGGCCGCCGACCTGCACCCGGACCGGGTGGCGGACCTGCAGATCGCGGTCACCGAACTGGCCGCCAACAGCATCGTGCACGCCGGCGGCGAGGGCGTGCTGCAGGTGTGGCGCACCGGTGAACACCTGGTCTGCGAGATCCACGACGACGGCTGGCTCGCCGATCCGCTCGCCGGCCGGCTGGCACCCCGGCACGACGGCATCGGCGGGCGGGGGCTGGTCATCGTGCAGGCGCTCTGCGACCTGGTGCTGGTGCACAGCACCTCGGCGGGCACCACGGTACGGCTGCATCTGCGGCTGTCGGGCGCATGAGCGGGGCGTACGAGGTGCGGCCGGTCGGGTGGGTGGAGTCGCCGCTGACCGACCCGGAGCTGTCGCCGAAGCAGGGCGACGAGGGCGCGCCGGAGTCGTGGCTGGTCTTCTCCCCCGCCGTCGGCGCGGGCCTGCGCGACCTGCGGCCGGGCGTCGAGGTGCTGGTGCTGACCTGGCTGGACCGGGCCCGGCGGGACGTCCTCGCGGTGCATCCGCGCGGCGACCGGAGCCGGCCGGAGACCGGGGTGTTCAGCACCCGGTCCCCGCACCGGCCCAACCCGATCGGGCTGCACCGGGTGCGGGTGCTGGCGGTCGACGGCCTGCGGGTACGCGTCGCCGACCTGGAGGCCCTGGACGGTACGCCGGTGCTGGACGTCAAGCCGGTGCTGGCACCGCGCGGGGAACGCTGACCCGAGCCCGCGCGGGGCCGGTCAGTGCCCGCGGGCCAGCCAGTCCGGCAGGTGCGGGGCCTCCGCGCCGATGGTGGTGTCGTCGCCGTGCCCGGTGTGCACCACGGTCTCCGGCGGCAGGGTGAGCAACCGGTCCCGGATCGACGCCACGATGGTGCCGAAGTCGCTGTACGAGCGGCCGGTGGCGCCGGGGCCACCAGCGAAGAGGGTGTCGCCGGTGAAGACCACGCCGAGGTCGGCGGCGTGGAAGCTGCACGCGCCGGGGCTGTGGCCGGGGGTGTGCAGGACCCGCAGGGTGGTGCCGGCGACCTCGATCCGCTGCCCGTCGGCGAGCGCCCCGTCGGGCGGCAGGCCGGGGTGGACCAGGTCCCACAGCACCCGGTCGGCGGGGTGCAGCAGCACCGGCGCGCCGGTGGCCTCCGCCAGTTCGGGGGCGACCCGGACGTGGTCGTCGTGGGCGTGGGTGGCCAGGACGGCGACGACCCGCCGGTCGCCGACCGCGCGCCGGATGGCGCCGGCGTCGTGCGGGGCGTCGATCACCACGCACTCGGTGTCGTCCCCGACCACCCAGACGTTGTTGTCGACGTCGAAGATCTGGCCGTCGAGGGAGAAGGTGCCGGAGGTGACGGCGTGGTCGACGCGGGCGGTCACGGGAACACCACCACCGAGCGCAGCACGTCGCCGCGGTGCATCCGGGCGAACGCCTCCTCGACCTGGTCCAGGGCGATCTCCTCGGTGACGAAGGCGTCCAGGTCGAGGCGGCCCTGCAGGTAGAGCTCGGTGAGCAGCGGGAAGTCCCGGCTGGGCAGGCAGTCGCCGTACCAGCTGGACTTCAGGGCGCCGCCGCGGCCGAAGACGTCCAGCAGGGGCAGCTCGACGGTCATCTGCGGGGTGGGCACCCCGACCAGCACCACCGTGCCGGCCAGGTCGCGGGCGTAGAACGCCTGTTGCCACGTCTCCGGGCGGCCGACCGCGTCGATCACCACGTCGGCGCCGTGCCCGCCGGTGGCGGCCCGGATCGCCTCGACCGGGTCCTGCGCCGAGGCGTCCACGGTGTGGGTGGCGCCGAACTTCCGCGCCCAGTCGAGCTTGCGGGCATCGGTGTCCACCGCGATGATCGTGGTCGCGCCGGCCAGGGCCGCGCCGGCCACCGCGGCGTCGCCGACCCCGCCGCAGCCGATCACGGCGACCGAGTCACCGCGGGTGACCTGGCCGGTGTTCATCGCCGCGCCGAGGCCGGCCATCACCCCGCAGCCGAGCAGCCCCACCGCGGCGGGCCGGGCGGCCGGGTCGACCTTCGTGCACTGCCCGGCGTGGACCAGCGTCTTCTCGGCGAAGGCGCCGATGCCCAGCGCCGGGGCGAGTTCGGTGCCGTCGGTGAGGGTCATCCGCCGGGCGGCGTTGTGCGTGTCGAAGCAGTACCAGGGCCGCCCGCGCCGGCAGGCCCGGCACACGCCGCAGACCGCCCGCCAGTTGAGCACCACGAAGTCGCCGGGCGCGACGCCGGTGACCCCCTCCCCCACCTGTTCGACCACGCCGGCCGCCTCGTGGCCGAGCAGGAACGGGTAGTCGTCGTTGATCCCACCCTCGCGGTAGTGCAGGTCGGTGTGGCAGACCCCGCAGGAGCGCACCTGCACCACCGCCTCGCCGGGCCCCGGGTCGGGTACCACGACGGTGGTGACCTCGACCGGTGCGCCCTTGCGCCGCGACACGACTCCCCGGACTTCCTGGCTCATGGTGTCCTCCCGGTGGCGTCCACGATCATGCCTGTCGCGAACCTACCGCCGTGCGGAGCCGCGGACACAGCCCCATTCGGCGGGTTATCGCGGCCGGTGCGGGGTAGGCGGGGGCACGGTTCTCCGCGGGACGGGAGTGGACATGAAGCTCACGCATGCGCCGTTGCGGCTGGTCATCGGTGCGTTCTTCCTCAATTCGGGGCTCGGCAAGCGGACGCTGGAGGGTGAGGCCGCCGAACAGCTGCACGGCATGGCCGCCGGGGCGATCCCGCAGATCCGGCAGATCGACGCGGCCCGCTTCGCCCGGCTGCTGTCCGGCAGCGAGATCGCGCTGGGCGCCGCCCTGGTCACCCCGTTCGTGCCGTCCCTGCTGGCCGGGCTGGGGCTGACCGCGTTCGGGGCGGGGCTGGTGCAGCTCTACGTGCGTACCCCCGGCCTGCGCGAGCCGGGCAGCCTGAAACCCACCCAGGCCGGCATCGGCATCGCCAAGGACTCGTGGCTGGTCGGCGCCGGCCTCACCCTCGTCCTGGACTCGCTCACCCACCGCCGGTTGCTGCGCTGACCGCCGCGGGCGGTCAGCGGCCCGGCACGGGTACGGCCTCGGCGGCCCGTCCGGCGGCGTGCCGGCGGCGGGCGGCGTTGCGGTAGCGCAGCACCTGGACGGCGCCGAGCGCCCAGAGCAGGTACTGCACGGCGAAGGCCCAGCGATAGGCGTCCAGCGTCGGGGTTGCCGCCTCGGCCGGGGTCAGCAGGTCCAGGACGGCGCCGACCGCGAGGACCAGCAGGATCGAGGCGACGAACCCGCCGACGTTCACGATGCCGGTGGCGCTGCCGATCCGGTGCACCGGGTTGAAGGTGCGCGCGTAGTCGAAGCCGATCACCGAGCCGGGGCCGTTCACGGCGAGCACCAGCACCAGGGCGACCAGCAGCCAGTGCGGTGCGCGGCCGGGCCAGGCCAGCACCACGGCCCAGACCGCGGCGGTGCCGGCGGTGATGGCGAAGACCAGGACCGAGCGGCGGTACGGGTGCCGGGCGCAGAGGTGCGCGACGACCGGGCCGCTGAGCAGCGTGGCCACGGTCATCACGGTGAGCAGGGCAGCGGCGGCGGTCGGCGTCAAGCCCTGCCCCTGCACCAGGAACGGATAGCCCCAGAGCAGGGCGAAGACCGCGCCGGAGAACTGAGTGACGAAGTGGGTCCACAGGCCCAGCCGGGTGCCCGGCTGGGCCCAGGTGGCGGCGAGTTCCCGGCGTACGGTGGCCAGGTCGGGGGCGAGCGCGCCGGCGTGCTCGCGGTGCGGGGTGTCCCGGACGGCGGCGGCCACCATCAGCAGCACCGTCGCGCCGAGCGCGGCGGCGGTGAGGAAGGCCGGCGTCCAGCCCGCGTGGTGCAGCAGCGCGACCAGCGGCACGGCGCCCAGGATCGCGCCGAGCTGGCCGAGGGTGCCGGTGAGCTGCACCATCAGGGGGTTGCGCCGGCCGGGGAACCAGAACGCGACGATCCGCAGCACGCTGATGAAGGTCATCGCATCGCCCAGGCCGACCAGCACCCGGGCCGCCACAGCCAGGCGTACGTCGGTGGCGACGGCGAAGCAGAGCTGCCCGGCGACCATCAGCGCACCGCCGGCGAGCAGCAGCCGGCGGGAGCCGTACCGGTCCAGCAGCACCCCGACCGGGACCTGCATGGCGGCGTACACGGCCAGCTGCGCCACCGTGAAGGTGGCCAGCGCGGAGGCGTTGATGTCGAACCGGTGCGCGGCGTCGACCCCGGTCACGCCGAGCGAGCTGCGGTGGAACACGGCCGCCACGTACGCGCCGAGCGCGACCGTCCAGACCAGCCCGGCGGAGCGGCGCCCCGAGGTCGGGGCGGCCCTCACCGCAGCGTCCGGAAGACGCTCGCGGCGCTGTCGATGTGCCCGCCGACGGCGTCGAGCCAGACCTGCGGGTCGTCGCCGTCGAGGGCGGCGAGCTGGCCGGCGTGTTCGGTCAGGGCCACCCGGGCCCAGCCGGGCGAGAGCCGGAAGCTGGCCTCGCCCATCCGGAGCTGGCGATCGCGCAGCCGGTGGTACAGCTCGGCGAGGATCTCGTTGCCGGCCGCCTCGACCACGGCGGCGTGGAAGGCCCGGTCGGCCTCCATCAGCGCGCGCAGGTCACCCGCGGCGTGGGCCGCGCGCATCCGGTCGAGCCAGTCGGCCAGCACCGGCCGCAGGGTGTGCCGCTGCGGCCAGACCCGCTCGGCGGCGTGCAGCTCGACCAGCCGCCGGGCCTCGATGACGTCGGTGATCTCGCGGGCCGAGACCGGCCGGACCAGCGCGCCGCGCTTGGGGTAGAGCGCCACCAGGCCCTCCGCTTCCAGCCGGAGCAGCGCCTCCCGGACGGGGGTGCGGGAGACCCCGGCCGCCTCGGCGATCTCGCCCTCGCTGATCAGGGACCCACCCGGGTAAACCTGCTCCAGGATGGCCCGCTTGAGGTGGCGGTAGGCCCGTTCCGCGGCCGACGGCGCGGTGGCGCGCACCGGCGAGCTGGGATGCGTCATGTATCTATGATGCGTCCGAGGCCGGTGAGCGGGCGCGGCGGGCGGCCCGAGGGTGGGGCCGGCCACACCGGGGCAGCCGGCCACGGCGTCAGACGGTCGTGGCCGGGTCGAGCACGATGAGGCCGTCGTCGCCGAGGCGGAACCGGGTCCGGTACGGCGCGCCGAGGCGGTCGAGCAGGCCGGCGAGCCAGCGGGCCTCGTCCGGTGCCGCCGGCTCCAGCCGCATCCGGCGGATCCGCACCGGCACCAGGCGCAGCCGGGCCAGCCCGTCGGTGCCGAACGTGGGCAGGTGCAGCAGCCGCAGCTCGGGGCGGAACGACTCCTGCCCGCCGATGCCCTCGTAGTCGTCCAGCAGGTCGCCGCAGCCGTACATGATCAGCCCGCCCCGGTGCACCTCGATCGGCCGGGGGTGGTGCGAGGAGTGGCCCTGCACCAGGTGCACCCCGGCCGCCACCAGCCGGCGGGCGAAGTCGACCTGCTCCTTCGGCACCTGGTAGCCCCAGTTCGATCCCCAGTGCACCGAGACCACCACCAGGTCGCCCGGCCCGGCCTCGGCGGCCACCCGCTCGGCGAGCGCGTCGGCGGCGGCCTCGCTGGTCTCCGGCAGGTACGCCACCCCGGGCCGCCCGTCGGTCGCCGCCCAGGACGGCGGGACCCCGGCGGACGGCGTACCCACCGACCAGAGCAGCAGCCGGCGGCCGGTACCCAGGTCGACCCGGGCCGGCCGCCAGGCCTCCGCCGCGTCCCGGCCCGCCCCTGCCGGGGTGATGCCGACCCGGTGCAGCCCGTCGAGGGTGTCGGCGAGCCCGACCGGCCCGAAGTCGAGCACGTGGTTGTTGGCCAGGGCGCAGACGTCCAGCCGGGCGGCGGTGAGGCAGGCCAGGTTCTCCGGGTGCATCCGGTAGTGGATCTCCTTGCCGGCGGCGTACTCGCCCCGATCGGTCACCGAGGTCTCCAGGTTGACGATCCGCACGTCGGGGCGCAGCTCGTCCAGCAGCCGCAGCGCCTCCCCCCACGGCCAGTCCGCCGGCACCGGGCGCGGGATCGGCCCGGACGCCGACTCGGCCAGCTCCACGTACCGGCGCGCGTCGAGCACCAACGGTTCCCGCAGCTCGGACGGGCCGGGCCGGGGCAGGATCTGGTCCAGTCCGCGGCCGGTCATCACGTCGCCGCCGAGAAACAGGGTCACCTCGTCGCCACGCATGACCCGGCTTTCCCGCACCGGCGGCGTCGTACCCCGGCGCCGGTGGGAATTGCACGGCTGACCGCGTGAGTCACCCGGATCGGGGTACCAGGGCGGCCATGACGACGGACGTGACGGTGGTGGTGGCCACCCGGAACCGGCGCGCGCAGCTGCTCGACGTGCTGCGCCGGCACACCGGAGACGTGATCGTGGTGGACAACGGCTCCGACGACGGCACCCCGCAGGCCGTCGCGGCGGCCTTCCCCGAGGTACGGGTGGTACCGCTCGCCGCCAACCTGGGCGCCGGCGCCGCCCGCAACGCCGGGGTGGCGCTGGCCCGTACCCCGTTCGTGGCCTTCGCCGACGACGACTCCTTCTGGGCGCCGGGGTCGCTGGGGCGGGCGGCGGAGATCCTGCGGGCGCATCCGCGTACCGGGCTGCTGACCGCCCAGGTGCGGGTCGGCGCGGAGGCTCGGCTCGACCCGGTCTCCGCCGAGATGGCGCGGGCGCCGCTGGGCACCCCGGCGGGTGCGCCGGGACCGGCGGTGCTGGGCTTCCTGGCCTGCGCGGTGGTGCTGCGCCGCGCCGCGTTCACCGAGGTGGGCGGATTCGCCGGCCGGTTGGGCACGTACGGCGAGGAGGCGCTGCTGGCGATGGACCTGGCGGCCACCGGCTGGCACCTGGCGTACGTCGACGAGCTGGTGGTGCACCACCTGCCGCTGCCGGCCGGGCGGGACCGGCGGGCCCGGCACCGACAGGAGGCGCGCAATCAGGTGCTGACCGCGGCGCTGCGCCGGCCGCCCCGGGTGGTCGCCGGCGTGGTCCGCCGGACCTGGCGGGACGCGGAGCGCCGGCCCGGCCTGCTCGACGCGGCGCGGCAGCTCGGCTGGGTGGCGCGGCAGCGCCGACGGTTGCCGACCGCCGTCGAGGCGGACCTCGCGGTGCTGGAGGGCACCGCCCCGCCGCGGGTGCCCGCCCAGGGCGCACCGGTGACCCGGCCGGTACCGGCACCGGCCGGCACGAAGGCTGGGTAACCTCCGTGCCGGCCGGCCCCGGACGCGGGTCAGCCGGCCTCGCTCACCGCCGGTCGCTGCACGACGGCCCCGTCGGCGAGGTCACCGGCCTCGGCGGCGGCCCAGAAGTCGACCAGCAGCCGGTGGAACTCCTCGGCCCGCTCGATCTGCGGCATGTGCCCGCAGTCGGTGAACAGGTGGGTACGGGCCCGGGGCAGCCGGGCCCGGGCGGCGTCGAGGTGCCCGGCGGGGAGGATGAGGTCCCGGTCGCCCCAGACGATCAGCGTCGGCACGTCGAGCCGGGACACCTCCGCCAGCAGCTCCTCGCGCCACTGCGGACTGACGCCCCGGAAGGTGCCCAGGCTGCGGCACGTCTCCAGCATCACCCGGGCCGCGTACGGCTGGCGGGCCACCTCCAGCGCGTACGCGATCCGCTCCTCGGTGGCGAACGCCGGGTCGTGGAAGAGGGAGCGCTCGACGCGCCGGGCCATGGATCGGTTGGGGCGCAGCAGCAGCCGGCCGAACGGGCGCAGCGCGAGCACCCGCAGGACCATGGCGACCTCCTGGCCGAAACCGGCGCTGTTGACCAGCGCGAGGCTGGCCACCCGGGCCGGCTCGGTCGCCGCGAAGCGCATCGCGACGGCCCCGCCGAGGGAGTTGCCGACCAGGTGCGCGGGCTCGTCGACGCCGACCGCGTCGAGGTAGTGCCCGACGAAGCGGCCCAGCGCCGGCAGGGTGCACGGCTCCGCCATCGGCAGCGACCCGCCGTACCCGGGCAGGTCGACGCTGTGCACCCGGAAACCGCGGGCGAGCAGCTCGTGCTGCTCGGTGAAGTCGCGCAGCGTACGCCCGATGCCGTGCAGCAGCACCACCGGCGGCCCGTCGCCGTCGACCCGGTGGCGGACCCGCCGCCCGTTCACCGTGACGTGCCGGGGGCGCGGGTCGGCCGCGGCGCTCATGCCCGCTCCCCCGTGGACAGCTCCGGCGTGGTCGTCGTGGGCGTTCGGCCGGCCTGGCGCGCCGGGGCGGCGGCACCGGCGTTGAGCCCGGCCACCAGCACCCGGTGGTACGACGCGGGGGCGACCCGGGCCAGCAGGTCGGGCAGCTTCGCCGACCAGCCGATCAGCACCCGGCCGCGCCGCCGCTCGACACCGCGCAGGATCACCTCGGCGGCCCTGGCCGGCGGGATGGAGAGCAGCTTCTCGAACTGCCGCAGCCCGGTCTCGTACTCCTCGGGGGCGACGCCGCTGCCGATGCGCGCGTTGGCGGCGATGCGGGTGGCGATGCCGCCGGGGTGCACCGAGGTCACCCCGACGCCGTCGTCGAGCAGCTCGTGGCGCAGCGCCTCGGTGAAGCCGCGCACCGCGAACTTGCTGGCCGAGTAGGCGGCCTGACCGGCGGGGGCGATGAGTCCGAAGAGGCTGGAGACGTTGACCAGGTGCGACCCGGGCTCGGCCTTCAGCGCCGGCAGCAGCGCGTGGGTCAGCCGTACCACCGCGCGGAAGTTGATGTCGATCACCCAGTTGAACTCGTCGAGGGTGACCTGGTCGAACCGTCCGCCCAGGGCCACCCCGGCGTTGTTGACCAGCAGCCGGATCCGGGGGTGCCGCGCCCGGATCTCTTCGGCGACCCGGTCGGTGGCGGCCGGGTCGGCCAGGTCGACCAGGTGCGTGTCGACCTGCCGGTCGGGGTGCGCGGCGCGGATCGCCGCGGCCACGGCGTCGAGCCGGCCGGCGTCCCGGTCGAGCAGCACCAGATTGGTGCCGCGCCGGGCCAGCCCGTGGGCGAGCGCCTCACCGATCCCGCTGGCGGCGCCGGTGACCACGGCGGTCCCGGCGGGGAAGACGAACCTTCGCACGGCGTTCTCCTTCTGCGGTGCGGGTGGTGGAGCCCGGGTCAGGCGACCGGGGCCTCGGCGGTGCGGCTGCCGGCGGTGGCCGTCGTGGCCCGGGAGAACCGGACCCCCTCGTCGACGAGCCGGCCGCGCTTCATCAGCAGCACGTCGCGGGCGTAGTTCTGGTACAGCCGCCAGGGGGCGCGGGCGCCCTGCTTGGGCAGCGCGCCGACGCTGCGCAGCACGTACCCGGACTTGAGGTCGATCAGCGGCACCAGCTCGCCGGAGCGCGGCGCGACCGGGGTGACGATCTGCTGGCCGGTGGCGTCGAGGTGACGCAGCAGCCGGCAGACGTAGGTGGCGACCAGGTCGGCCTTCAGGGTCCAGGAGGCATTGGTGTAGCCGATGGTCATCGCGAAGTTCGGCACCCCGGAGAGCATCATCCCCTTGTACGCCACGGCCTGCGCCAGGTCGACCTCCGCGCCGTCCACGGCGAGCGTCATCCCGCCGAAGGCGAGCAGGTTCAGCCCGGTGGCGGTGACGACGACGTCGGCCGGTAGCTCCTCGCCGGAGCCGAGCCGCACGCCCCGCTCGGTGAAGGTGTCGACGGTGTCGGTGACCACGGACGCCCGGCCGGCCTTCACCGCGTCGAAGAGGTCACCGTCGGGCACCACGCAGAGCCGCTGGTCCCACGGGTCGTAGCGGGGCGAGAAGTGCCGGTCGACGTCGTAACCGGCCGGCAGCCGCCCCCGGGCCGCCCGCAGCAGCAACGACCGGACCAGCTTCGGGGCGCGCCGGCTGAGCTGGAAGTTGACCGTGCCGAGCAGCACGTTCTTCCACCGCACCACCGGATACGCGGCCTTCGCCGGCAGCCAGCGCCGCAACGCGTCGGCGACCACGTCGCGCGACGGCAGCGAGATGACGTACGTGGGTGAGCGCTGGAGCATGGTGACGTGGGCGGCACGCTCGGCCATCGCCGGGACCAGGGTCACCGCCGTGGCGCCGCTGCCGATCACCACCACCCGCTTGCCGGTGTGGTCGAGGTCCTCGGGCCAGTGCTGCGGGTGCACCAGCTCGCCGGTGAACCGCTCGACCCCGGGGAACTCGGGGGTGTAGCCGGCGTCGTAGCGGTAGTAGCCGGAACAGGTGAAGAGGAACGCGCAGGTGAGCACGACCTCCTCGCCGGTGTCGTCGCGGTGCGCGTGGACGGTCCAGCGGGCGCTGGCACTGTCCCACTCGGCGCGGACCGCCCGGTGGTGGAAGCGGATGTGCTCCTCGACGCCGTACTCGCGGGCGGTCTCGCGGACGTAGCGGCGGATGGAGTCGCCGTCGGCGATCGCCTTCGGATCGGTCCACGGCTTGAAGGAGTAGCCGAGGGTGAACATGTCCGAGTCGGAGCGGACGCCCGGATAGCGGAAGAGGTCCCAGGTGCCGCCGATCGCGCCGCGCGCCTCGAGCACCGCGTACGTCTTGTCCGGACAGTTGCGCCGCAGGTGGCAGGCGGCGCCGACGCCGGACAGGCCGGCTCCGACGATGAGCACGTCGACGTGGTCGGAAGCCATGGCATCTCCCTGGCTGAGGCGGTGGACGGACCCTATCCACCACCGTCGACGCCCGTCAACACTCTGTCGAGTCCGATCGACACCCTGTCGAGCGCGTGTAACATCGGCGTTCATGACGACCGCCCGTACCCCGACCGGCGCCGCGCCCGGGCGCGGACGGCGGGCCGGACGGTCCGCGGGCGACGACCGCGAGCTGGCCATCCTGGGCACCGCCGAGCGGCTGCTGGAGCAGCGCGCCTTCGGCGAGATCTCCATCGACGACCTGGCCCGGGGCGCCGGCATCTCCCGGCCGACGTTCTACTTCTACTTCCCCTCCAAGGACGCGGTGCTGCTCACCCTGCTGGACCGGGTCACCGAGGAGGCCGACACCGCCGCCGGTGACGTGCTGGTCCACCTGGCCGAGGACCCGCGGGCCCGGTGGCGCGAGCTGATCAGCCGGTTCCACGCCACCTTCGGCGGCCACCGGGCCGTGGTGCTGGCCTGCGCCGAGGTCCGCGGCACCAACGCCGAGGTACGCCGGCTCTGGGCCCGGGTCCTGGAACGCTGGGTGCAGGCCGTCGAGGCCGCCATCGAGGCGGAACGCCGCCGGGGCGCCGCGCCGCCCGGCCTGCCCGCCCGGGACCTGGCGATCGCGCTGAACTCGATGAACGAGCGGGTCTGGTACGCGACCTTCGCCGGCGACGGGCCGGCCGTCGCCGAACGGGACGTGGTGGACGTGCTGCTCGACGTCTGGCTCACCGGCATCTACCGCACGACGACTCCCGCCGCCGGCTGACCCCGCCTCCCCTTTTTGCGGCGTGTCGGGGTGTCCCGGCCCGCGGTCACCCCGACACGCCGCAAACCGGCACGCGTCACCAGGCCCGGGCGCGGTGCTCACACCGTCCGGGTCAGCGGCGCCGTTTGCGGGATCGTCGGAC
>NZ_JBPQTL010000078.1:0-26292 GCF_051386295.1 Micromonospora sp. URMC 105
CCGCTGGCCTTGCCGCCCTGCCCCTCGGCTCCGACTGCGGCCCGTGACCACCGGCTGCGACTGCGGCCCTTCGGCTCCCGCCCCGCCTCCCGTCGCGCCCGCGACCCCCCGTCGCGCCCGTACTGGCAGACCCGCCTCGGGCCTGCCCCGGGTTCGCGCCGCTCGGCCGGTTGATCAAGAGGTTTGCGTCAAATCAGCGCCCTCCGCCGACCAAAACTCCTTGATCGACCCCCCAGGGGCGCGGGCGCAGGACCCGCTCCGGATTCAACCCGTTGATCATGAAGTTAGCGGCAGCAAAAGGGGCAAAGTGCCCCGCCAACCTCATGATCAACACGGATGGGCGTGGCGATGGTGAGGGGGGAGCTGCGGACTGGGGCAGCTTGTGCTGCTGCTCACGGCCCCGCGTGCCGCGGTCGCGCTGAGCTCCGGCGCTACTGGGAGTCGCGGCGGGCGGGGTGAGGGCTGTGCCGCTGCCCGCTGGTCCCGCTGCGCTGCTCTACGCCACTCTGGCATCCGGTGCTGCCGCGGAGGGCGAGGTGGGGGCTGTGCTGCGGCTCGCTGCCCGTTGCGCTGCGCCACCCTGGCGTCGGGCGCTGCCGGACGGCGCGGCGGACGGGGTGAGGTGGGGCTGCGCGGTTTGGGTGCGTTTCTTGTCGCCGCGGCGACAAGAAACGCACCCAAAGGTGAGGCAGGGGCCGACGCAAGGTGGGTCAGGGCTGAACCCGCCCGGAGGAGGGTGACCGCACCCGAAAGTGGGTCAGCCCGAAAGTGGGTCAGCCTCGGAGGTGGGTCAGGGGGTGGCGGCGGCGTTGGCGGCGATCTCGGGGAGGTCGGCCGGGCCGGGATCGGCCGCCGGGACCCGGGTCGGTGCGGTGGCGGCGGCGCGGACGGCGGCGGCGACGGCCGGGGCGACCCGGGAGTCGAAGACGCTCGGCACGATCACCGTCGGGTTGATCTTGTCCTCGCCGACCACGTCCGCGATGGCCCGGGCCGCTGCGATCGCCATCTCCTCGGTGAACTCCTCGGCGTGCGCGTCGAGCATGCCCCGGAACACGCCGGGGAAGGCGAGCACGTTGTTGATCTGGTTCGGCTGGTCCGAGCGGCCGGTGGCGACCACCGCGGCGTGCTTGCGCGCCTCCCGGGGGTCGACCTCCGGGTCCGGGTTGGCCAGCGCGAAGACGATCGCGTCCTTCGCCATGGTGGCGATGTCGTCGCCGGTGAGCAGGTTCGGCGCGCTCACGCCGATGAAGACGTCCGCGCCGCGTACCGCCCCGGGCAGGTCGCCGGCGTAGTTCTCCTTGTTGGTGTGCTCCGCCAGCCACTGCCAGGCCGGGTTGAGGTCGGGCAGCCCGCGGTGCAGGGCGCCCTGCCGGTCGTACGCGATGATGTCGCCCACGCCCTGGCGCAGCAGCAGCTTCATGATCGCGGTGCCGGCCGCGCCGGCCCCGGAGACGACCACCCGGACGTCCGAGAGTTGCTTGCCCACGACGCGCAGCGCGTTGGTCAGCGCGGCCAGCACGCAGATCGCGGTGCCGTGCTGGTCGTCGTGGAACACCGGGATGTCCAGCGCCTCGCGCAGCCGGGCCTCGATCTCGAAGCAGCGCGGCGCGGCGATGTCCTCCAGGTTGATCCCGCCGTACGCGGGGGCGATCGCCTTGACGATCTGCACGATCTCGTCGGTGTCCTGGGTGTCCAGCACCACCGGCCAGGCGTCCACCCCGCCGAAGCGCTTGAACAGCGCGGCCTTGCCCTCCATCACCGGCAGCGACGCCGCCGGCCCGAGGTTGCCCAGGCCCAGTACGGCCGAGCCGTCGCTGACCACCGCGACGGTGTTGCGCTTGATGGTCAGCCGTCGGGCGTCCGCCGGGTTCTCCGCGATGGCCATGCAGACCCGGGCCACCCCCGGGGTGTACGCGCGGGACAGCTCGTCGCGGGTACGCAGCGCGACCTTCGGGCTGACCTCGATCTTGCCGCCCAGGTGCAGCAGGAACGTCCGGTCGGAGACCTTGCGCACGTCGACGCCGTCCAGCGCGGTCAGCGCGTCGACCACCTGGTCGGCGTGGCTGGCGTCGGCGGTGTCGCAGGTGAGGTCGACGATGACGCTGGTCGGGTCGGAGTCGACCACGTCCAGCGCGGTGACGATCGCCCCGGCCTCGCCGACCGCGGTGGTCAGGCGGCCGATCGAGGAGGCGTCCGCGGGTACCGCGATCCGGATCGTGATCGAGAATCCGGCACTCGGTAGTCGGGTGATTGCCACGGGGTCCCTCCGTCGACGCTGAGCGGCTCGCCAGCATTTCTACCCGCCTGCCGAGGTCGCCCGGCATCCGGCCCCGACTTTTGCCACCTCGCCCACGGTGGGCATATAGCAGGTGCGCCCGGCGTTGACACATGTCAGGATTACTTTTCTTAGCGTCAAAACGGACAGGAGACCGGTTTGCGGAACCAGGAGAGCTTCGTGCCCTTCGAGGACGAGGAGCTCGATGTCACCACCGGCGAGATGGAACTGTCGGAGCGTCAGTCGCTGCGGCGCGTCCCCGGCCTCAGCACCGAACTCACCGACATCACCGAGGTCGAGTACCGGCAGCTGCGCCTGGAGCGGGTGGTCCTGGTGGGCGTCTGGACCGAGGGCACGCAGAGCGACGCCGAGAACTCGCTGACCGAGCTGGCGGCGCTGGCCGAGACGGCCGGCTCGCAGGTGCTCGAAGGGCTGATCCAGCGGCGTACCCGGCCGGATCCGGCCACCTACATCGGCCGGGGCAAGGTCGACGACCTCGGTGCGATGGTCCTCGCCACCGGCGCGGACACCGTCATCTGCGACGGTGAGCTGTCGCCGTCCCAGCTGCGCAACCTGGAGCAGCGCACCAAGGTCAAGGTCGTCGACCGGACCGCGCTGATCCTCGACATCTTCGCCCAGCACGCCAAGAGCAAGGAGGGCAAGGCACAGGTCGAGCTGGCCCAGCTCGAGTACCTGCTGCCGCGCCTGCGCGGTTGGGGTGAGACGCTGTCCCGGCAGACCGGTGGTTCCGGTCGCGGCGGCGGCGCCGGCGGCGGCGTGGGTCTGCGTGGTCCCGGTGAGACCAAGCTGGAGACCGACCGGCGGCGGATCCGCCACCGCATCGCCCGGCTGCGCCGGGAGATCAAGGGCATGAAGACGGTACGCCAGACTAAGCGCGCCCGTCGTTCCCGTAACGCCGTGCCCGCCGTGGCGATCGCCGGCTACACCAACGCCGGCAAGTCGAGCCTGCTCAACCGGCTGACCGGGGCCGGGGTGCTGGTGGAGAACGCCCTGTTCGCCACCCTCGACCCGACCACCCGCAAGGCCACCACCGCCGACGGCCGGCTCTACACGCTCTCCGACACGGTCGGATTCGTCCGGCACCTGCCGCACCAGATCGTCGAGGCGTTCCGCTCGACCCTGGAGGAGGTCGCCGAGGCGGACCTGGTGGTGCACGTCGTCGACGGCACCCACCCCGACCCGGAGGAGCAGGTCCGCGCGGTCCGCGAGGTGCTCGCCGAGGTGGGCGCCGACCGGCTGCCCGAGCTGCTGGTGGTCAACAAGACCGACGCGGCCGACGAGGACACCCTGCTGCGGCTCAAGCGGCTCTGGCCGGACGCGGTCTTCGTCTCCGCGCACACCGGGCGCGGCCTCGACGGGCTGCGCCAGGTCGTGGAGGAGCGGCTGCCCCGCCCGGCGGTGGAGGTCCGCGTGGTGCTCCCGTACGACCGGGGTGACCTGGTGGCCCGGCTGCACCGCCAGGGCGAGGTGCTGAGCACCGCCCACCTGCCCGAGGGCACCGAGTTGCACGTGCGCGTCGGTACGGCGCTCGCCACCGAGCTGGCGCCGTACGCCGTCACGGAGGCGGTCGCCGGGGCGCGGTAGCGCTCCCGGCGTGACACGCCCGTCCGCTGCGGCATGCGACACTGGCGCCATGCGCCGCGCTGTTTCTTCGGTCACGGTTGCCCTCGGCCTGCTGGGGGCGACCGTGGCGTACCCAGGTGTCGCCGTCGCGGCACCGGCGACCGCCGCCCCTGCGCCGAAGAAGCGCTGCACCGTGACCGACGAGCGGTTGCGCGAGATGTCCGGGCTGGTGGCCACCAAGAGCGGCTACATCGTGGTCAACGACAGCTCGCTGCAGGCCAACCGCAAGCGGGTCTTCTACCTCGACACGAAGTGCCGGGTCACCAAGGACGTCGGCTACACCGGGTCGGGCCCCTTCGACACCGAGGACCTTGCCGTCTCGCCGGACAAGACGACGCTCTGGATCGCCGACATCGGCAACAACCCGGGCTCGGAGCGGCGTTCCCGGATCGCGGTGTGGAGCATGCCGATCGGCGGCGGCAAGCAGCCGGTGCTGCACCGGATGTCGTACCCGGACCAGAAACAGCACGACGCGGAGGCGCTGCTCGTCGGCGCCGACGGCCTGCCGTTGGTGATCACCAAGGTGCCCAGCGGCAAGGCCGGGATCTACGCCCCGGCGGGGAAGCTGCCCAAGGGTGACACCGAGCCGGTGCCGATGAAGAAGGTCGGCGAGGTCGCGCTGCCGGAGACCACCACCGACAACCCGATGAACATCTTCGGCCGGGTGGCGATCACCGGGGCGGCACGCTCGCCCGACGGCTCGAAGGTGGTGCTGCGCACCTACGCGGACGCCTTCGAGTACGACGTGACCGGCGACGACGTCGTGGCGGCGCTGACCACCGGCAAGCCACGGGTGACCCCGCTGGCCGACCCGTTCGGCGAGGCGATCTCCTACACCCCGGACGGGAAGACGTTCCTGACCGTCTCGGACGCCGGCACGCTCAGCGCCGACGACCAGATCGACATCCTCGCGTACACCCCGTCGACGACCGGTGCCGAGGCGCTGGCCAGGGGCGCCGACGCCAAGAAGCCGGCGACGGAGAAGTCCTGGTTCGACACGCTCAGCCTGGACCAGATCACCTATCTGATCGGTGCGGTCGGCGTGGTGGGCGCGCTGCTGGTCGCCGCGGGCATCTTCGGCATCCTGCGGTCCCGGCGCCGCCCCGCCCCGGCGGACGACGGCCGCGACGGCGACGACGCGTTCTCCTCCGGTGCGATCGACCGGGGCCCCGACGACGGGTTCGGCCCCGGCGACGCCGGCCGGGACGGTCCGCGCGGTGGCGTCTACGGCGGCGCTCCGGCCGGCGGTGGCGTCTACGGCGCTCCGAAGCCGGCCGGTGGTGCCCCGGGTCGGCCCGGAGGCGGCGTGTACGGCGGAGCCCGCCCCGCAGCGGCACCGGGGGGTGCCCGTCCCGACGGACCCGGCGCGCCGGGTGGCGGGCGTCCGGCCGGACCGGGCGGCGGCCGTCCCGGTGGCGGCGTGTACGGCGGGGGCCGGCCGGCGGGTGGCGGTGTCTACGGCGGGGCCCCGGCGGGCGCCCAGGGCGGCGGTGGCCCGCGTGGCGGTGTCCCCGGTGGCCCGCCCAACGGCGGCGGCCCGCGGGGTGGCGCACCCAACGGTGGCGGCCCGCGCGGCGGCGGCGGTGTCTACGGCGCCGGCGGTCGGGCGGAACCGCCGCGTCGTCAGCCCCGGGACCCGCGCTCCGGTCCGCGCCAGGACGAGGGGTACGACGAGCGGCGCGGCGGACAGTACGGGTACGGGCAGCCGCCCGGCCGGGGCGAGCGCTACTGAGACGTGCGCGCCGCGCCGACCGCGCCGGTCGGCCGCGATTGCGCGATGAGGTGAGACGACGACGGGTGGCAGCCCCGGCAGGGGCGGCCACCCGTCGTGCGGTGTGTGGGGTCAGATCCGGCGCAGCACCGCGACGACCCGGCCCATGATGGTGGCGTCGTCGCCGGGGATCGGGTCGAAGGCCGGGTTCTGCGGCATCAGCCAGACGTGCCCGTCGCGCCGCCGGTAGGTCTTGACGGTCGCCTCGCCGTCGAGCATGGCGGCCACGATCTCACCGGAGTCGGCGGTCGGCTGCTGCCGGACCACCACCCAGTCGCCGTCGCAGATCGCCGCGTCGAGCATCGAGTCGCCCTTGACCTGGAGCATGAAGACCTCGCCCTCACCGACCAGCTCGCGGGGGAGGGGGAAGATGTCCTCCACCGCCTGCTCGGCGAGGATCGGGCCACCGGCGGCGATCCGGCCCAGCATCGGCACGTACGCCGGAGCGGGCCGCTGGGAGCGGCTCAGCTCGTCGTCGACGGCGTCGCTGGGGGCCCGGACGTCCACCGCGCGCGGCCGGTTGGGGTCGCGGCGCAGGAAGCCCTTCTTCTCCAGCTCCTTGAGCTGGTAGGCGACGCTCGACGGGGAGACCAGGCCCACCGCCTCGCCGATCTCGCGCACGCTCGGCGGGTAGCCCTGCCGCTCGACCCAGCTGCGGATGAACTCCAGGATCCGGCGCTGCCGCGCGGTGAGGTCGACCGCGGCCGGGTCGGGGAAGCTGCTGACGACCGGGGTGACCGCACGCACGGCGGCCGGCTGCCCGGTCCGGCTGCGCGCGGGGCGGGGGCGCCGAATGGCCGGCGGACCCGCCTCGGCGATCTGCTGCGGGTTCTTCTGCCGGCTGGCCCGGTCCTCGGTCACGTCCGTCCTCCCTGGTCGGCGCTGGGTGCCTTGTCGGCTCGTGGTGCGTGCGGGGGTGTCGCGGCCGCGCCCGACGTCGTGCGACGCGCCCGGTTCGTTCATGACCGTATAGGTGGGATCGGTCATTTTCAAACATCTGTACGAGCTGCGTCGGCGTGTCGGCGCGGTATTCCTGGAAACTCGAACGTGCGTTCTGATAAATGGTACGCGGTCGTCGAACTCCTGTTCGACCGAGAGGTGCTTTCGCGGTGGCCGTCCGTTTCTCGCGTCCCGGCCGGGCGGGCGGTAACCTCCCGCGGGCCCCGCCGTTGGGGATGTCGGTGGCCGGCGCGCGGCGGTTTTCCAGGTGACGCGCCGGACACGCCGCCAACTTGACCACGCCGGGTCGGCGGCATACGGTCGACCCCTAGATGTAGTAGTCACACGGGCGTAAGTTGCCTACAGGTTGGGTTCGACTACCGACCGCACTCCCGCACCGTCGACGACGGCGACGGCCACCGATGGTGGCCCCGCCGCCTCGACGCGTGCCCGGAGACGGTCGGCGGGCACCCACGGTCGATCAAAGGAGGTCCGGCTATGCGGTGTCCGTACTGCCGACACGCCGACTCCCGGGTGGTCGACTCGCGGGAGGCCGACGACGGGCAGCTGATCCGTCGCCGCCGCTCCTGCCCGGAGTGCGGCAAGCGGTTCACCACGGTCGAGGAGGCCGTGCTCGCGGTGGTCAAGCGCAGCGGGGTGACCGAGCCGTTCAGCCGGACCAAGATCATCGGCGGGGTGCGCAAGGCGTGCCAGGGCCGGCCGGTGGACGAGGACTCGATCGCCCTGCTGGCGCAGAAGGTCGAGGAGACCGTCCGGGCCAAGGGGGCCGCCGAGATCCCGAGCCACGAGGTGGGGTTGGCGATCCTGGGGCCGCTGCGGGACCTGGACGAGGTGGCCTACCTCCGCTTCGCCAGCGTCTACCGGTCCTTCGACTCGCTCGCCGACTTCGAGCGCGAGATCGAGACCCTGCGGGCCGCCGCTCGGGCCCGCGAAGAGGCCGGCGCGGCCGGCCGTACCAGTTGATTTTTGCGATTTTCTGACAGATGACGACGCGCGGTGGGTGACCGCGCAGACGAGGGGGCGGATGAGATGGCGGGGGACGGCGTGACAGCCAGCCGGTCGCGGGCAGCGAAGAACGGCGCGGTGACGGGGCTCAAGGTGCAGCGGGTCTGGACGACCGAGGGCGTGCACCCCTACGACGAGGTGGCGTGGGAGCGCCGCGACGTCGTGATGACGAACTGGCGGGACGGCTCGATCAACTTCGAGCAGCGCGGGGTGGAGTTCCCCGAGTCCTGGAGCGTCAACGCGGCCAACATCGTGACCACCAAGTACTTCCGGGGCGCGGTGGGGACCCCGGAGCGCGAGTGGTCGCTCAAGCAGCTGATCGACCGGGTGGTCACCACCTACCGCAAGGCCGGTGAGGAGCACAACTACTTCGCGAGCCCGGCGGACGCCGAGGTCTTCGCGCACGAGCTGACCTGGATGCTGCTGCACCAGGTGTTCAGCTTCAACTCGCCGGTCTGGTTCAACGTCGGCACCCCGTCGCCGCAGCAGGTCAGCGCCTGCTTCATCCTCGCGGTCGACGACTCGATGGACTCCATCCTGGACTGGTACAAGGAGGAGGGGCTCATCTTCAAGGGCGGCTCCGGCTCCGGCGTCAACCTGTCCCGGATCCGCTCCTCGCGCGAGCTGCTCTCCTCCGGCGGCACCGCCTCCGGCCCGGTCAGCTTCATGCGCGGCGCCGACGCCTCCGCCGGGACCATAAAGTCCGGTGGCGCCACCCGGCGCGCGGCCAAGATGGTCATCCTCGACGTGGACCACCCCGACATCGAGGAGTTCGTGGTCACCAAGGCGCGCGAGGAGGACAAGATCCGCGCGCTGCGGGACGCCGGCTTCGACATGGACCTGGGCGGCGCCGACATCGTCAGCGTGCAGTACCAGAACGCCAACAACTCGGTCCGGGTCTCCGACGAGTTCATGACCGCGGTGGAGAACGACGGCGGCTTCGACCTGCGCGGCCGGCTCGACGGGCAGACCATCGAGACGATCAACGCGAAGAAGCTGTTCCGCACCATCTCCCAGGCCGCCTGGGAGTGCGCCGACCCCGGCCTGCAGTACGACGACACCATCAACGACTGGCACACCTGCCCGGAGACCGGGCGGATCACCGCGTCGAACCCGTGCTCGGAGTACCTGCACCTGGACAACTCCTCGTGCAACCTGGCCTCGCTCAACCTGATGAAGTTCCTCCGCGCCGACGGCGGCTTCGAGGTGGAGAAGTTCGTCAAGAGCGTCGAGTTCGTCATCACCGCGATGGACATCTCGATCTGCTTCGCCGACTTCCCGACCGAGAAGATCGGCGAGACCACCCGCGCCTACCGGCAGCTCGGCATCGGGTACGCCAACCTGGGCGCGCTGCTGATGGCCTCGGGCCTGCCGTACGACTCGGAGCAGGGCCGCTCGGTCGCCGCGGCGATCACCTCGCTGATGACCGGCACCGCGTACCGCCGCTCCGCCGAGCTGGCCGGCATCGTCGGCGCGTACGAGGGCTACGCCCGCAACGCCGAGCCGCACAAGCGGGTCATGCGCAAGCACGCCGCCGCCAACGACGCGATCAAGCCGGCCGGTACGGTCGCCACCGCCATCCAGCGGGAGGCCACCAAGCAGTGGACCGAGGGCAACAAGGTCGGTGACAAGTTCGGCTGGCGCAACTCGCAGGCCAGCGTGCTCGCCCCCACCGGCACCATCGGCCTGATGATGGACTGCGACACCACCGGCGTCGAGCCGGACCTGGCGCTGGTCAAGTTCAAGAAGCTGGTCGGCGGCGGCTCGATGCAGATCGTCAACCAGACCGTGCCGCGCGCCCTGCGCAGCCTCGGCTACCCCGAGGAGCAGGTCGAGGCGATCGTCGAGCACATCGCCGACCACGGCCACGTGGTGGACGCCCCGGGCCTCAAGCCGGAGCACTACCCGGTCTTCGACTGCGCGATGGGCGAGCGCTCCATCGCCCCGATGGGGCACGTGCGGATGATGGCGGCGGTCCAGCCGTTCATCTCCGGCGCCATCTCCAAGACGGTCAACATGCCGGAGCAGGCCACCGTCGAGGACGTCGAGAAGATCTACTTCGAGGGCTGGAAGCTCGGCCTCAAGGCGCTGGCGATCTACCGGGACAACTGCAAGGTCGGCCAGCCGCTGTCGGTGGCGAAGCCGAACAAGGCCACCGAGTCGGCCCCGGCCGCCGTCGAGACCGCCGCCCCGGTGGTGGAGAAGGTCGTCGAGTACCGGCCGGTGCGCAAGCGGCTGCCGAAGAAGCGCCCGTCGGAGACGGTCAGCTTCTCCGTCGGCGGCGCCGAGGGCTACCTCACCGCGTCGTCCTACCCGGACGACGGCCTCGGCGAGGTCTTCCTCAAGATGTCGAAGCAGGGCTCGACCCTGGCCGGCGTGATGGACGCCTTCTCGGTGGCCATCTCGATCGGCCTGCAGTACGGCGTGCCGCTGGAGACGTTCGTCAGCAAGTTCACCAACATGCGCTTCGAGCCGGCCGGCATGACCGACGACCCGGACGTGCGGATGGCCGCCTCGGTGATGGACTACATCTTCCGTCGCCTGGCCCTGGACTTCCTGCCGTACGAGCGCCGCGCGGAGCTGGGCATCTTCACCGCGCAGGAGCGGGCCGCCCAGCTGCGGGCCGAGGCCGAGGCGGAGAGCGCCGGCACCGACCTGACCGCGATGGCGTCCTCGGCTCCGGTCGAGTCGCCGGAGCCGAAGACCGGCCCGGTCGCCCAGCCGGCGCAGGAGGTCGCCGAGGTGGCCGCCGCCAAGCCGGCACCGGCGGTGGGCTCCTCCACCGAGCTGCTGGAGGCCGTGATCGGCAAGGCGGCCGACGCGCCGCTCTGCTTCACCTGCGGCACCAAGATGCGCCCCGCCGGTAGCTGCTACGTCTGCGAGGGCTGCGGCTCCACCAGCGGCTGCAGCTGACCCACTCGGTCTGCCGGCAGGTCGACTCCGACCGGCCGGCCTGATCACCGGAACGTCCCCCGGACCGCCACGGTCCGGGGGACTTTTCGCGTGAGGGCCGGTGCGATCATCGACACATGACCCTCGCCGCGAGCTACGCCGAGTTCGCCACCCGGGAGGCCCGCGGCACGTCGCCCGCCTACGAGCGCCTCTCCCTCGCCGTGTCGCGCGACGACGAGCTGCTCGCCCTGCTCGCCACGCTGCCACCGCACAAGCGGCAGCCGAACCTGCTCTTCGGCGTCGTCCGGCTGCTCGGCGGGCCGGTGCACGACCCGGTCGCGTTCCGCGAGTTCACGGTGGCGAACTGGCCGGCGGTCGAGGCGGAGCTGCACACCCGGGCCACCCAGACCAACGAGCCGGGGCGCTGTGCCGTACTGCTGCCGGTGCTCGCCGCGTTGCCGCAGCCGCTGGCGCTGCTGGAGGTCGGCGCGTCCGCCGGGCTCTGTCTCTACCCCGACCGGTACGCCTACCGCTACGGCGAGCACGCGCTCGGCGCGGACGGACCGGTCCTCGACTGCGCGGTGACCGGGACGGCGCCACCGACCCGACTGCCTGAGGTGGTGTGGCGGGCCGGCCTGGACCTGCACCCGCTCGACGTGACCGATCCCGCGGACGTCGACTGGCTCGACGCCCTCATCTGGCCGGAGCACGAGCACCGGCGGGCCCGGCTCCGCGCGGCGGCGGCCGTCGCCGCGGCCGAGCCGCCGCTGCTGGTCCGCGGCGACCTGGTGGACGACCTGCCGGCGTTGGCCGCGCGGGCGCCGGCCGGGGCGACGCTGGTGGTGTTCCACACCTCGGTGCTCTACCTGGTGCCGCCGCGGCGGCGGGAGGCGTTCACCGAGCTGGTACGCGGGCTACCCGGCCACTGGATCTCGAACGAGGCCGCGGAGGTGCTGGCCCACGACGCGCTGCCGGAGCCGCCGGGCGAGACGCTGCACAACGTGCTGGCGCTCGACGGGCGGCCGCTCGCCTGGACCCGCTCGCACGGGCAGGCGATGACCTGGTTCGGGTGAACCCGCCCTCCGGCGTGCCGTAAGGGCCGTACGGGCGGGGGCTGCCGCGCCGGCGCGGCAGCCCCGTCCCGCAGGTCAGTGCTGCTTCTGCTGGCAGGGCACGCAGAAGCGGGCGTGCGGCAGCACCTCCAGGCGCTCCGGTGGGATCGGCGCGGCGCACCGCTCGCAGATCCCGTACCGGCCCTCGGCGATGCGCCGCAGCGCCCCGGTGATCTGTTCCAGGCTCTGCCGGGTGGCGGCGATCAGCGCGTCGCGGGTGTGGGCCTCGGCCGGGTCGCCGGTGTCGGCGGTGAGTTCGGTCAGCCGGGCGGTGTGCATCTCGAAGTCGGACGTCAGGGTCGACCGCAGGGCGTCGATCCAGTCCTGCCGGCCCGGCTGGGTGTGCGTGGTCATGGCGTAGCTCCTCGGAAAAAGAAAAAAGGGCCGAAGCTTTCGAAGCTTCGCCCTGGTGGCCGTTCACGAGATGTGCACCGGTCCAGGAGGGCTACGTCCGGCGGGGCTCGGCAGTCCGGGGGCGACCGAGCCGGCGCGCGACGGCGCGACCGCGACTCGCACGACACGGGTCGCCACGGTGACCCGAGGGGCGGGCCGGCGCACAGCAGCGGGCGCCGCCGTCGTGATGACGGCGGTGCTCTCCTGCTGCCCGGACAGACGCATGCCGCCCACCATAGGCCGGGCCGACCGGAAAACCAACGCTCTTCCCCGGGCTTGGGCCCGCCGCCGGTGCGGTCCGGTCAGTCCCGGGCGCGCTCGTGCCGCAGCAGGACGACGCCGTTGCCGAAGGTGCGGGTCCCCGTCAGGCGCAGCGGATGACGGTCGCCCGAGGCGGGGAAGAGCGGGCGGCCGGCGCCGAGCACGACCGGGTGGACGTAGAGCCGGTACTCGTCGACCAGGTCGTGGCGCAGGAAGGTGGCGAGCAGGTCCGCGCCGCCGAGGGCCAGGTCCCCGCCCGGCTCGGCCTTGAGCCGCCGGACCTCGTCGGGTACGACCTCCCGGACGACGGTGGCGTTCCAGTCGGCCCGCTCCAGCGTCCGCGAGTAGACGATCTTCGGCATGTCCCGCCAGATGCCGGCGAACTCCACCACGGGCGCGCTGGCGGCCGGGTCGCGGTCAGCGGTCGGCCAGAACTCGGCCATCAACTCGTAGGCGCGGCGCCCGTTGAGAAACCCGCCCATGGGGCGCAGTTCGGCGTTGAAGTGGCGGTGCAGTTCGTCGTCGACCAGGTGCCAGCCGAGGTCGCCGCCGGGGCCCTCGAAGAACCCGTCGAGCGACACGCTCATCTGTACGACGATCTTCCGCATCCGCCGTCCCTCCACTGTCGAAGCCCGTCGGGCTCAGCATGGTGCAGACCTCCGACACGATCGGTCGGTCGTCGACCTGCGGCAGGCCACGGCGGCGTTCGCCGTGGGTCACGGGAACGGGACAGCCGGTGAGGCTCGTCTTCACTAGTCTGGCGGTCCAGCCGACGTCGAGCCCGGTGAGGTGTCATGGCGATGCCGTCGTTTCCCCGTACCCGTCTGGCCGTGGTCCTCGCGGTCCTGGGCCCGGTCGTCTGGGGTCTGGTCGTCGGCTGGTGGACCCCGCGCGGCCCGGGCGGAAACCTCGACGCCGTCGGCTCCGTCCTGGTCAGCCTCGCCGTCGGGCTGCTCGCCGGCTGGCTCAGCCGCTCCCGCTGGTCGATGCCGGTCGCCCCGGTGCTCTTCGCGCTCGCCGTCGAACTGGCCCGGATGCGGCTGCGCGGGCCGTCCGTGGACGCCCCGCACCTGAGCGGCTTCGGTGTCGGCGCGCTGATCCTGGGCCGGGGCCTGCACGGCCTGCTGACCCTGCTGCCGCTGCTGGTCGGGGCCGCCTACGGCGCCGGAATCGCCCGTCGCACCGCCACCAGGCGCGACCGTCGGGAGAGCGACGAGGGCCGTCCATCCGCCACCCCCGCGTCGGCCGGTGAGGGCCGTTCCCCCGCCACCCCTGGCGACCGACCGGCGAGCGCGGAAGATCCAGCCGGGCCGGGAACCGGGGTCGGCGGCGCGAGCGACGCCCGCCGGCCCGCTCGGCGGCGGCACCCGCTGTGGATCTGGCTGGGCCGCGGCGCGGTCGGTCTGCTCGCCGCGCTCCTCCTGCTGGTCACGGTGGCGGTGGCGCTGCCGGCGAGGACGGCACCGATCGCGGGCGGGGTCGCCGAGCTGACCACCGTCCGCAGCGGCGACCGCGAGCTGGGGCTGATGCTGCGCGGGGCGGACGCCAACGCACCCGTCCTGCTCTTCCTGCCCGGTGCGCCGGGCAGCTCCGAGATCGGCGCGGTACGCCGGCACCTCGCCGACCTGGAACGGCACTTCGTGGTGGCCACCCTGGACCGGCGCGGCGCGGCGAAGTCCTGGGCGGCCTTCGCGCCCTCGTCGACGTTCACGCTGGACAGCGAGGTCGCCGACGCCGTCGCCGTGGTCGACCACCTGCGCGGGCGGTTCCGGCAGGAGAAGGTCTACCTGATGGCGCACTCCGGCGGCTCGCTGGTCGGGGTGACCGCCGTGCAGCGGCACCCGGAGCGGTTCCGCGCCTACGTCGGCGTCGGCCAGGCGATCGACCTGCGCGAGGCCGACCGCAGCCAGTACGCCGACACCGTCGCCTGGGCCCGCCGCACCGGCCGGTCCGAGCTGGCGCGGCAACTCACCGACCTCGGCCCGCCGCCGTACGCGGACCTGTACACCTACGAGCCGTTGCTCGCCAACGAGACGGGCGCGTTCGACCACGAGCGCACCGGCGCCAGCGAGGGCCGGGACGGCGCGGTCACCAACCTGGGCGTGCCCGAGTACACGCTGCTGGAGAAGGCGCACGTGCTCGGTGGCACGCTCGACGGCTGGGACGTGCTCTACCCGCAGCTCCAGGACCTCGACCTGCGCCGCGAGATCCGCCGGCTCCAGGTGCCGGTGTACCTGGTGGACGGCGTCCACGAGGTGCCCGGCCGGCTGGTGCTGCTGCGGCAGTGGTACGCCCAGCTCGAAGCGCCCCGCAAGGAGCACGTGGTGCTCGACGGCGCGGGACACCGGTCGCTCTTCCAACGGCCCGGCCCCTTCATCGACCTGCTCCTGCGGGTACGCGCCGAGACCGGCCCGCCGGGCGTGTGACCCCGACGGGTGGCGGGAGACGGCGGACGGCTTCGTAGACTGCGCCGGTGGGTGCAGAGCGGCGACCGGTGGCGGACCGACCCTTGACCGAGCCGCACCCGTCGCGGCTGCCGCCGGAGCACCCCGACCGGGAGCGCATCCTCGCCGCCCAGGCTGCCGCGCTCACCGCCGGTGAGGCCGGTTACCTCGACCCGTCCAGTGGGCTCTTCGTGCTCAGCGCCGGCTTCCTGGCCCGGCGGGGCACCTGCTGCGGGCGGGGCTGCCGGCACTGCCCGTACGTCGACGACTGACCGTCGGCCCGGCGATATTCGGGTGCCCGCACCGGTGCCGCCGCCTAGGTTGGGTCGGCCGAGCCGCCGGTTCGGCGAGGGCCCCCGTGGTCCGTGCTCCCGCCCGGAAGTGGTGACCCGTGACCCCGCCCCCGGTGGCCGCCGCGCCGCAGCGGACCCGCCCCCGGACGCTCTGGCGCAGCCGCAACTTCGCGCTGCTCTGGGGCGGGCAGACGGTCAGCGAGGTCGGCACCCGGATCTCCGGGGTGGCCGTACCGCTGCTCGCCGCCGACACCCTGCGCGCGAGCGTGTTCCAGGTCGCCCTGCTGACCTTCCTGGCCTGGCTGCCGTACCTGCTCTTCTCGCTCCCCGCCGGCCTGCTCGCCGACCGGGTCGACCAGCGGCGGCTGATGGTCGCCTGCGACCTCGGCCGCGCCGCGCTGCTGCTGTCGCTGCCGATGGCCGCCCTGGCCGGTCGACTCACCCTGCCCTTCCTGTACGTCGTGGTCAGCCTCTCCGGCGTGCTGACGGTGCTGTTCACCGTGGCGTACAAGAGCACGCTGCCGCGGCTGGTGCCGGCGGAGCAGCTCGTCGAAGGCAACGCCCGGCTCGCCGTCAGCCAGGACGCGGCCCAACTGTTCGGGCCGATGGTCGGCGGGGCGCTGACCGGGCTCGTCGGCGCGGCGCGGACCTTCCTCGGGACGGCCTTCGCCTTCGTGGTCAGCGCGGTGACGTTGCTGCTGATCCGGCAGCCGGCCGCCACCCGCCCGGCGACCGCCGGCCGGGTGCCGGTGCGCGCCGCGCTCACCGAAGGGCTGGGGTTCATCCGCCGGCAGCCCATCCTGGTACGGATCCTGGCCTGCGTGACCACGTCCAACTTCTTCGCCATGGCGACCAGTTCCCTCGAGGTCACCTACCTGGTGCGGGAGTTGCACGCCTCCCCGGCGGTGGTCGGGGTGGTCTTCTCCCTCGGCGCGGTGGGCGGGCTGGTCAGCGGCGCGCTTGCCGACCGGCTCTCCCGGTGGCTCGGCTCGGCGCGGGTGATCTGGGTCGCGATGGCCGTCCCGGGGCCGCTCTACCTGCTGGTGCCGCTGGCCCGGCCCGGCTGGGGACTGGTGCTCTACGCCGTCGGCCTCGCCGCGTTCTCCGCCAACGCGGTGCTGTTCAACGTCGCCATCCTGTCGTACCGGCAGCGCATCACCCCGCCGGAGCTGCTCGGCCGGGTCAACGCCTCGTTCCTGTGGATCTGCTTCGGGGTGGTGCCGCTCGGCGCGCTCTTCGGCGGGACGCTCGGCAGCCAGTGGGGGTTGCGGCCGGCGCTCGTCGTGACGGCGTTGGGGACGTGGAGCGCGGCGCTCTTCGTGGTCTGCTCCCCACTGCGCCGGATGCGCGACCTGCCGGCGAACCCGTGCGGTTCGGGAGGGGGCCGGTGAGCTGGACCGAAGTTCTCAGCAACCCGGCAGGGCTGCGAATCATCTACGACAGTGAGCCGCCGGCGCTGCGGGGCGTGCACCTCCACGAGATCGCGATCCACCGTGACGGTCCAGCTCTCCGGCTCCGGCTCGACCTGCCGTCCTATCCGAGGAATCCGCCACCGAAGTGGCGGGCGGGCGGCTTCACCACGGTGCAGATCACGCTGGAGCTGAGCGGTGTGCGGCAGCTGTCCGTCGACGGCGTGTCGACCGACATGACGGTCGACGTCGAGGCGACGTCCGTGGCGGACGGGGTACGGCTTGTGCTGGCTTCCGCCGATGTCGGGCTGCGGGCGGTGGGTCGCTCGCTGTTCGTGTCGACGATCGGCGCCTACCTGGACACGCCTGGGTGACGCGGCGGTCGCGGACCGCGACGCCCGGTGAAGCCCCGTTCTGGGCGCGCGGCGAAGGACTTCCGCGTCGGCACGCTTGCCCGTACGGTGTCCGACGGACATCCGGCGGACACCCCCCTCCCGCCGACGACCGCGGAGGTTTCCCCGTGTACGCGCGGATCTGGCTCACCGCCTCAGCCGTCCTGCTGACCGCCGGCTGCGGCGCCCAGCCCCGACCGGTGGCCGTGCCGCCGGTCGAACCGGTGACGGTCGAGGTGGCGGCAGCCTCCTCTGGTGGCGCGTGCCGGCTGCTGGACTTCGCGGTGATCGAGGAGCACACCGGCGTCCGGTTCGACGTGGCCGCCGCCAGCGACAAGGGCGACACCCACACCTGCGTGGTACGCAGCGGGTCGGCGGCGCTGCCCGAGCTGACCCTGACCGTCACCGACACCTCGATCGACGTCGCCACCTTCAACGCGGACGTGCTGCCCGGGGGGACGACGAAGGTGTCGAAGCTGGGTCAGGTCGCCTACCGCCGCACCTTGGCCAAGACGGCGAAGCAGGGGCCGGTGGCCGAGGTCGGCTGGCTCGCCACCGAGGACCGGCTGGCCACCCTGCGCTGGACCTGCGCGCCGCGCGCGGCGAAGGCCGAGGCGGAGGAGCTGACCGGCAAGCTGGTGGCCCTGGCCAAGAAGATCAACACCCGCGCCATGTGAGGGGGCGCGCCGACGAAAACGGGCCGCCCGCGCGGACCGGGGTGGTGACCCCGGAGAGCAGGCGGCCCGAGCCGTCAGTGGGCGGCGACGAAGACCCGGGACGCGACCTCGCGGGGCAGCCGGACCCGCTCGCCCGAGCGGTCGATGAACACCCCGTCCCGCTCCTGCGCGACCGTGACCGTGGCACCCGGGTCGACCCCGGCGGCGTGCAGCTGGCGCAGCACGTCGGCGTCGGTCTGCACGCTCTCGCAGATCCGCCGCACCACGACCGTCCCGGAGAGGCCGGGGAAGGCCAGGTTGCGCTCACCCTCGGCCAGGTCGGCCTCGGGCTCCGGCGAGCCCAGCTCCTCCAGCCCCGGGATCGGGTTGCCGTACGGCGACCGGGTGGGCCGGTTGAGCAGGTCGTAGACCCGCTTCTCGACGGCGTCGCTCATCACGTGCTCCCACCGGCAGGCCTCCTCGTGGGCCTCCTCGTAGGGCATGCCGATGACGTTCACCAGCAGCAGCTCGGCGAGGCGGTGCTTGCGCATCACGGAGACGGCGCTGTTGCGACCCAGCGGGGTCAGCGCCAGGTGCCGGTCGCCCTCCACGGTGAGCAGGCCGTCGCGCTCCATCCGGGCAACGGTCTGGCTGACGGTGGGCCCGCTCTGTCGCAGCCGTTCCGCGATCCGCGCACGCAACGGCGGCACACCCTCCTCTTCCAGCTCCAGGATGGTGCGAAGGTACATCTCGGTCGTGTCGACCAAATCATGTTTCACGTCAGCCCTCCGGTGCACGATGCTACCCCGCAGGCCCCGGCAACGGCCGGTGCCGAACCGGGAGGTCGCTGCCCGGATGGTGTTGACTGGTCGCCATGTCCGGAAACCAGGAGCCGCTGATCGAGGCCGAGCAGCTCGCCGCCGCGCTCGCCGAGCCCGACCCGCCCACCCTGCTCGACGTGCGCTGGCGGCTGACCGGCCCGCCCGGCCGGGACGACTACGCGGCAGGACACCTGCCCGGGGCGGTCTTCATCGACCTGGACACCGCCCTCTGCGGCCCGCCCGGCGCCGCCGGCCGGCACCCGCTGCCCGACCCGGGCGCGCTCCAGGCCGCGCTGCGGGCCGCCGGCGTCCGCGCCGGTCACCCCGTCGTGGTGTACGACGGCGGCGACGGCATGGCCGCCGCCCGCGCCTGGTGGACCCTGCGCTGGGCCGGCCACCGGCCGGTACGGCTGCTGCACGGCGGCTGGCCGGCCTGGCTCGCCGCCGGCCTGCCCACCTCCACCGAGGCGCCGGCCCCGCCCCCGGGCGACGTGACCGTGCGCCCCGGCGCGCTGCCGGTGCTGGACGCGAACGCGGCCGCCCGGCTCGCCGCCGCGAACGCCGGTGTGCTGCTCGACGTCCGGGCGGCGCCCCGCTACCGGGGCGAGACCGAGCCGATCGACCCGGTCGCCGGGCACGTGCCGGGCGCGGTCAACCTGCCCGCCCCCGAGTACGTCACCGAGGGCCGCTTCCCGGCCGCCGAGGCGCTGCGCGAGCGGTTCGCCGCCGCCGGGGTGACCGAGGGCACGCCGGTCGGGGCGTACTGCGGATCGGGGGTGACCGCCGCGCAGGCGGTGCTCGCCCTGCACCTGGCCGGGCGGCCGGACGCCGCGCTCTACGTCGGCTCCTGGAGCAACTGGGTGGCCGAGGAGGACCGGCCCGTGGCCACCGGGGACTCACCACCCCGCTGAGCAGCGCGTGCCGGTGGGCGGCCGGCGGCGCTCGTGCGACGATGAGCCCATGTCGGACGACACGGTGGTGGTGTGGGACGAGGCCCTGCTCGCCTACGACATGGGCGAGCACCCGCTCGACCCGGTGCGGGTCGAGCTGACCATGGCGCTCGCCCGCGAACTGGGCGTCCTCGACCGGCCCGGCGTCCGGCTGGTCCGGCCGGTCCCGGCCGACGACGCGCTGCTGACCCGGGTGCACCAGGCGGACTATCTGGACGCCGTCCGGGCCGCGCCGCGCGACCCGCTCTTCGCCGGGTACGGGCTGGGCACCTCGGACAATCCCGTCTTCGACGGCATGCACGAGTCCAGCGCGCTGATCGCCGGGGCCAGCGTCGCCGCCGCCGAGGCGGTCTGGCGGGGCGAGGCCCGCCGCGCGGTGAACGTGGCCGGTGGGCTGCACCACGCCATGCCGGACCGGGCCGCCGGCTTCTGCGTCTACAACGACCCGGCGGTGGCCATCGCCCGCCTGCTCGACCTCGGCGCCGAGCGGGTCGCGTACGTGGACGTGGACGTGCACCACGGCGACGGCGTGCAGGAGATGTTCTACCGGGACCCGCGGGTGCTGACGGTCAGCCTGCACGAGACCCCGCTGGCGCTCTTCCCCGGCACCGGCTTCCCCGACGAGACCGGCGGCCCGGGCGCGGAGGGCAGCGCGGTCAACGTGCCGCTGCCGCCCGGCATCGACGACGCCGGCTGGCAGCGCGCCTTCCACGCGATCGTGCCGTCGGTGCTGCGCGCGTTCCGGCCGCAGATCCTCGTCACCCAGTGCGGCGCGGACGCGCACCGCGCCGACCCGCTGGCCGACCTGCATCTCACCGTCGACGGGCAGCGCGCCACCTACCTGGCCCTGCGGGCGCTCGCCGACGAACTCTGCGAGGGCCGCTGGGTCGCCACCGGCGGCGGCGGGTACGCGCTGACCGAGGTGGTGCCCCGGGCGTGGACCCACCTGCTCGCCGTCGCCACCGGCGACCCGATCGCGCCGGCCACCCTGACCCCGCCGGCCTGGCGCGAACTGGTCGCCAAGCGGCTGCCTGGCCGGGAGATCCCGCTGCGGATGACCGACGACGCCGACCCGGCGTACCAGCCGTGGCAGCCGACCGGCGAGCCGACCTCGGTGGACCGGGCGATCGCCGCCACCCGCAAGGCGGTCTTCCCGCTGCTCGGGCTGGACCCGCACGACCCCCGCGACTGACCCGGTGGGCGGGGAAGGGGACGACCGGTGACCACTGTCGACCAACCGGTGGACGTGCTGCTCAGCGACGGCAGCACCGTCCAGCTGCGCCCGATCCGCCCGCAGGACGGGCCGGAGATCGTGGCGATGCACTCGCGCTTCTCCGAGCGCACCCGCTACCTGCGCTACTTCTCGCCGTACCCGCGCATCCCCGACCGGGACCTGCAACGCTTCGTCAACGTCGACCACCGCGACCGGGAGGCCTTCGTGGTGCTCGCCGCCGACCGGATCGTCGCCGTCGGCCGGTACGAGCGGCTCGGCCCGGAGGCCCCGGAGGCCGAGGTGGCGTTCGTGGTCGAGGACGCGTACCAGGGCCGGGGGATCGGCTCGGTGCTGCTGGAGCACCTCGCCGACGCCGCCCGGCGGGCCGGCATCGTCAACTTCGTCGCCGAGGTGCTGCCCGCCAACGGCGCGATGCTGCGGGTCTTCTCCGACTTCGGCTACCAGGTCCAGCGCCAGTTCGCCGACGGCGTGGTGCATCTGAGCTTCCCGATCGCCCCCACCGAGTCGACGCTGGAGGTGCAGCGCGGCCGGGAGCACCGCACCGAGGCGCGTTCGATCGCCCGGCTGCTCGCCCCGCGCGGCATCGCCGTCTACGGGGCCAGCGCCACCGGCCAGGGCGTCGGCGCGGCCGTGCTCGGGCACCTGCGCGACGGCGGCTACCCGGGCGCGATCGTGCCGGTGCATCCCAGCGCGGCCACCGTGGCCGGGCTGCCCGCGTACCCGTCGGCGGCCGACGCCGGTCTCGACATCGACCTGGCGGTCGTGGTCGTGGCCCCCGACGCGGCGCCCCTGGTGGTCGCGGACGCCGCCGCCGCCGGCGCGCACGGCCTGGTGGTCATCTCCGCCGGCTTCGCCGAGGCCGGCGGTGAGGGCGCGGCGGCGCAGCGCGCGCTGGTCCGCGCCGCGCACGCCGCCGGCATGCGGGTGGTCGGCCCGAACTGCCTGGGCGTGGCGAACACCGACGAGAAGGTACGCCTCAACGCCACCCTCGCCCCGTTCCTGCCGGCCCCCGGCCGGGTCGGCCTGTTCAGCCAGTCCGGCGTCTTCGGGGTGGCGCTGCTCGCCGAGGCCCACCGGCGCGGCCTCGGCCTGTCCACCTTCGTCTCGGCCGGCAACCGGGCCGACGTCTCCGGCAACGACCTGCTCCAGTACTGGCAGGACGATCCGGGCACCGACGTGATCCTGCTCTACCTGGAGACCTTCGGTAATCCGCGCAAGTTCGCCCGGCTGGCCCGGCGGATCGGCCGGGACAAGCCGGTGGTGGCGCTCGCCTCGCTGGCCCGCCCGGCCGGCCTCGGTGAGGGACCGGCGCTGGACGCCGCCGCGGTCAGCGCGCTCTTCGCCCAGTCCGGCGTGATCCGGGTGGACACCGTCGCCGAGCTGCTCGACGTCGGCGTGCTCCTGGCCCACCAGCCGCTGCCCGCCGGCCCCCGGGTCGGCGTGGTCGGCAACTCCTCGGCGTTGACCGGGCTCGCCGCCACCGCCTGCGCCGCGCAGGGGCTCACCGTCGCCGACGGGTATCCGCGCGACGTCGGCCCGCACGCCGGCGCGGCCGAGTTCGGCACGGCGCTGGCCGAGGCGAGCGCCGACCCGGCCGTGGACGCCCTGGTCGCCGTCTTCGCGCCGCCGCTGCCCGGCCAGCTCACCATGGAGGAGGCGGACTTCACCAGCGCCCTGCCGACCGCGCTGGCCGCCGGCAAGCCGACCGTGGCGACGTTCCTGGCCGGGCGGGTACCGGCCGGGGTGCCGGCGTACCCGAGCGTGGAAGAGGCCGTGCGGGCCCTCGGGCGGGTCACCACGTACGCGGCCTGGCTGCGCCGGGACCCGGGCGCGCTGCCCGACCTGCCGCGGGTGGACCCCGCCGCCGGGCAGGCCGCGCTGCGCGCCGAGGCCACCGACCCGGCCGGGCTGCTCGCCGCGTACGGGATCGACGTGGTCGGCTCCGCGCCGGCCGCCACCGCCGACGAGGCGGTCGCCGCCGCCGAACGGCTCGGCTGGCCGGTGGCCCTCAAGGCCGCCGCCCCCGGCCTGCGGCACCGCCTCGACCTCGGCGCCGTCCGCCTCGACCTGGCCGACCCGGGCGCGCTGCGCCGCGCGTACGCCGAGATGGCTGCGGTCTTCGGCGCGGAGGTGCTGGTCCAGCCGATGGTGCCGCCCGGGGTGGCGTGCGTGGTGGAGCTGATGGAGGACCCGGCGTTCGGGCCGGTGGTCGGCTTCGGGCTCGGCGGCGTCGCCACCGAACTGCTCGGCGATCGGGCCTGGCGGGCGGTGCCGCTGACCGACCGGGACGCCGCCGAGCTGGTCGACGAGCCGCGGGCCGCGCCGCTGCTGCGGGGGCACCGGGGCGCCGCGCCGGTGGACCGGGCCGCCCTGGCCGAGCTGCTGCTGCGGGTCGGCCGGCTCGCCGACGAGCAGCCCCGGATCCGGTCGCTGACGTTGAACCCGGTGCTGGCCCGGCCGGACGGCATCTCGGTGCTGCACGCCGGGGTGCGGATCGGCGCGGCGGGTGCCCGACCGGACACCGGCCCGCGCCGCCTCTGAGCGCAGTTCAGTTCAGCTGGCCGGCGAAAGATCACTGTCGGTCCGCCCCCCTGTGGATCCCGGCTTGGCGTTAGGCTGGGCGACAGCGTCGCGTGCCGGTGGCAGACCGTGTCAGGTATGGAGGCGCCGGATCGAAGGAAATACAACGATGATGATCGTTGTCCCTTCGCCCATCACCTATGAGTGAGGGCGAGAACACCAGGCTCGTTGCCTGGAATCGAGAGCTGCGCAGCGTCCACGACAGACTGCGCGAAGCACTGACAGTGACCCGGCAGGCCTTAGCTGCCGGCGAGGCGGTCGAGCCGGCGACCAGGGACCTGCTGCTGTTCTGTCACGGGTTCTGCACGGCACTCACGGCCCACCACGAGGGCGAGGACCGTCACCTGTTCCCCGCGATCGCCGAGCAGTACCCCCAACTGCCCGACACGCTGCGTCACCTGCAGCAGGACCACTCGATGATCGCTCACCTGTTGGCTGGGCTGCAGGCCGCCGTAGCCCGGGCCGCCCCGCCCGCAGAGCTGCACCGGCACCTGGAAGGTGTGGCGGCGATCATGGAGTCGCACTTCAGGTACGAGGAACGCAAACTGCTGACAGTCCTGGAGACGCTGGCACTGGGCACCGACCCGCAAGAAGTGCTGGGGCCTCTGTGACGCGGAGGCAGCTGACTTCTGAGCCTCCGCTCAGCCCCGGCTGGAGATCTGCTGCACGCCCCAGGCGTTGCCGTCCGGGTCGGTGAAGAAGACGAAGCCGACGTTGTCCAGCGGGTGCGGCACCGGCCGGGGGTTCTGCCCCAGCACCTGGATCTCGCTGACCTCGACGCCCCGCGCCACCAGCTCCGTGCGGGCCTTCTCCAGGTCCGGCACGACCAGTTGCAGACCCTTGAGCGAGCCCGGCGGCATCTGCGGCACCGCGCCCCGGCCGATCACGATCGAGCAGCCGGAGCCCGGGGGAGTGAGCTGCACGATCCGTACGTCGTCGCCGATGCGGGTGTCGTGGTCGACGGCGAAGCCGAGCCGGTCGGCGTAGAACTCCTTGGCCCGGTCGATGTCGCTGACCGGCACCACCACCACTTCCAGGGTCCAGTTCATACCCCCGACCCTGCCCGAGGAGTACGACATCGCCGGGACCGACACACGGCAGAGGCCCCGGCGAACCGCCGGGGCCTCTCGTCGCGGGCCGGGTCAGCAGGCGTACGCCTCCAGGCGCTGCGCCCGCTCCGGGGCGCGCAGCTTCAGCAGCGTCACCTTCTCGATCTGCCGGATGCGCTCCCGGGACAGGCCGAACTCCTTGCCCACCTCGTCCAGGGTGCGCTGCCGGCCGTCGTCCAGGCCGAAGCGCAGCCGAATCACCGCCTGCTCCCGCTGGGAGAGGGTGGCCAGCACGATGTGCACCTCGTTGCGCAGCTCGCCGTTGGCGGCCGCGTCACCCGGCTCCTGGCGCGGGTCCACCGCGGCGACGAAGTCACCCAGCGCGCTCTCGCCGTCCTCGCCGACGGCCTGGTCCAGGCTGACCGGCTCCCGGTCGTACGAGATCAGCTCGATCACCTGGAACTCCGGGATCTCCAGCGCCACGGCCACCTCGGCCACGGTGGGCTCCCGGCCCAGGCTGACCGACAGCTCCCGGCGGACCCGGACCATCCGGTTGACCTGCTCGACCATGTGCACCGGGATGCGGATGGTGCGGGCCTGGTCGGCCATCGCCCGGGTGATCGCCTGCCGGATCCACCAGGTGGCGTACGTGGAGAACTTGTAGCCCTTGGCGTAGTCGAACTTCTCGACCGCGCGGATCAGGCCCAGGTTGCCCTCCTGGATCAGGTCCAGGAACGCCATCCCGCGTCCGGTGTAGCGCTTGGCGATGCTCACCACCAGCCGCAGGTTCGCCTCCAGCAGGTGGTCCTTGGCGGCGCGGCCCTGCGCCACGATCAGCTCCAGGTCGCCCTTCAGCTCGGCGGAGACCGGCGTGCAGGCGGAGAGCTTCTCCTCGGCGAACAGCCCCGCCTCGATGCGCTTCGCCAGCTGACCTCCTGCGCGGCGGTCAGCAGCTTCGTCCGGCCGATCCCGTTGAGGTACGCCCGGACGAGGTCGGTCGAGATGCCGCGCTCGTCGGTGGCGTCCAGGTCGGTCAGGGTCTCCGTGCCGTGCTCGGCGTCGATGGTGGCGGCCGGGCGCGTCTGGTTGTCGATCATCTGCAGGGCCATCTCAGTCTCTCCCCGTGTCCGCTTCTGTGCCGCGTACCGGCCCCAGTGGTGCCGGTGACGAACAGCTTTCCAACCGGGGCGTGAAACGGGAGTGAGGCGATCGGGGACCCGACAGCAATCCGTCCCCCGGTGGGGTGTCGTCGCCGGGTCCGCTTGCCGACGACGGTTACCGTGCCAGCGGTCGGCCATCGGGGCCGGCCGGTACAGGCAACGGAGGACGCGGTGGTCTTCAAGCGGCTCATGCAGGCGATGGGGGTCGGTGGTCCGTCGGTGGAGACCGTGCTGACCAACCCCCACTGCCGTCCGGGCGGTCACCTGGAGGGACGGATCCAGGTGGCCGGCGGGGACCACCAGGTGGACGTCTCCTATGTGGCCCTCGGCCTGGTCACCCGGGTCGAGGTGGAGAGCGCCGACTCCGAGTACGACACCACGCAGGAGTTCGGCCGCCGGCAGATGACCGGTGCGTTCCGGCTGGAGCCCGGTCAGCGGTACGACATCCCGTTCCGCTTCGACGTGCCCTGGGAGACCCCGCTGACCGACCTGTACGGGCAGCACCTGCACGGGATGACGATGGGTCTGCGTACCGAGCTGGAGGTGGCGCGGGCGGTCGACTCCGGTGACCTGGACCCGGTGGCGGTGCATCCGCTGCCGGCGCAGGAGCGGCTGCTGGAGGCGTTGCTGCGGCTGGGCTTCCGGTTCGCCCGGGCCGACGTCGAGCGGGGGCACATCTACGGCGTACGGCAGAGCCTGCCGTTCTACCAGGAGATCGAGTTCTACCCGGCACCGCAGTACGCCGGCGCGATCAACCAGTTGGAGCTGACCTTCATCAGCGACCCGCAGCAGACCCAGGTGGTGCTGGAGATGGACAAGCGGGGCGGCGTCTTCACCGAGGGCCGCGACGCCTTCGGCCGCTTCACCGTCGACCACGCCACCCTCGACCGCACCGACTGGGCCGCCCAACTCGACGCCTGGCTCCGCCAGTCCCTCCACCGCCGCGGCCTCTTCTCCTAACCCCCACCCCACCCGAGCCCACCCACCACCC